>JAFDCT010000092.1 GCA_019312695.1 Deltaproteobacteria bacterium
ACAGTGTTTCACATGCTGCATATTTTCAAAAAAAGTACCAGGATATATTTCCGGCTTTCTGTTTGCTGCTCTGCAATATATCTGACTGGAATGGTAAAAGCAGTGAGCTGTTTTTAGGTATCGACAACGGTATCGGCTATCTTTATAAGAAAAAGAGCCGCGATTCTGCTCTGCTGCGCTTGTTTTATAAAGTATATAAGTACTTTTTCCGCAGCGGTGTCTTTTACATTGGGGGGTTGGAACTCGGACTCATGGAAACCGATAGCGAACTTTCCTGTCATGGTGCCGGTGCTGTTGTCTTTCAGGGATGGTAACGCTGTCTGCTGGTATTAGTGGGCCTTAGAGTGTTGGTTTCATATGAGGTGTCTGGTTCAGTATTTCATTTTCAGTGTTCGTGCTATTTTTCTGTGCTCGAGGAAGCAGTATATGGAATGTTGTTTTTTGGGGATCGCTGTCGAATGAGACACAGCCACCATGATTTTGGACAATACCCGCAACTGCTGCTAGGCCAAGACCGCGTCCAAGGGACTTTGAAGTGTAAAAAGGTTCAAAGATCTGGGCTGCAATATCATCGGGTATCTGAGGGCCGGTGTTTGTGATATCCAGCAATATATAACTGCCTCTGGAATGGACATTATTAAAAAAACATTGCCAGTCATCTTCCCTTATTTCGTTACGGGTTTCAACTGTCAGGGTGCCACCCGTCTCTTCCATTGCTTCAAAGGCATTGGTAAAGATATTTACCAGCATTTGCTTCATCTGATTCGGATCACCCAGGATCGGCCAGAGGTCTTTTGACAGGTTATGGGAGATCTTGATTTTTGTTGCCTCGCCAATATGAGAAAATTTCAGTGTCTGCAGGATAAGGGGATTAAGAAACAACCTCTCAATTTTATACGTACCGCCTTTGGCGTAGGCCAGAAGTTGAGTGGTAAGGTCACTCATGCGGTGCGCAGCACTTCCGATGGCCTCAACGATACCGCATTCATCTTCTTTGGGGGCAGTACCCATCTGCAGCAGGTCGACATTACCTATAACAGTTCCAAGTAAATTGTTAAAATCGTGGGCAATCCCCTTGGCAATCAAGGCAATGGATTGATCTTTCTGCTGCTGGAAAAGCCGTGCCCGGAATTCTTTCTCCTCTTCTTCAAGACGCAATTTTTCTGTAATATCACGCCCCACTTCAATAATGCCGCTAACCTCTCCTTCATTATCGATAATAGGTGAAGCGCCAATTTCAACAAAATATTCAGTGCCGTCTGCCCGTTTGTGTTTATGAACGAGTGTAACAGGCTGTTTTGTTTCCATGACATTTTTCAGGGGACACGGATGTTCTTCACCATGGCATGGCTGCTGACCATGATGAGAAACCTTGTAGCACAAGTGCGAATTTGTCAGCGGCAGGTCAACGGCATGCAGGATGCTGGCGGCCTTGTTAATCAGTCGTATACGGTAATTTTTGTCAATAACCATGATGGATTCGGTGACACCATCAATAATTGACTGGAGAAAAGATCTGGTTGCCTCGAGCTCGTTTTGAACTTTTTTTAATTCAGTAATGTTATGGGCGACCCTGACAGAACCCATATAGTTGCCTTTGTCATCCTGGAGAGGGGAGATGCTGACCAGATAGTGCTCGTTTGGGCGTTCCTCATATATTTCAACAGATTGGCCCGCAGTATATGCTGCGATGGATTCAGGGGATTTAAACTCGTCCGGATTCTCATTGCCATGGACAAGCACGTGGAAATTCTTCCCGATAAGTTCTTCCGGGGAGGTATTGAGGTGTTCCGCCATGCTTTTATTAACACGTAAAATTCTATTCTGGCTGTCAAGTATTGTGATCATATCGGGAACGGTATTGAATGTCTGCTCCCACTCCATCTTGGCCCGGGTAATTTTTTCCTGAGCCGACTTCCGTTCAGTAATATCACGGGCAATGATCTGGAGAGCCGGTTTATCCTCAAAGGTTATGGACTTTTCAGAGACCCCAATGGCAATAGTGCCTCCGTCTTTTAAAAAACCTGTTGTTTCGTAACGTGTTTCATGCTGGTTGTTCACAGGATTGTTTTGTGCCGAGGAGTTTTTAGTAATGACTGTCTTTACCTCCTGAATAAGGGTAGCAATGTCCATGTCGAGCAGTTCCTTGAAGTCAAAACCGAAAATTTCCGGAAATGCCTTGTTGACCCATTTTATCTTTCCATCAATGATAACGGCTACGCCGTCTGCAATCTCTTCTGATAAATTGCGGAATTTTTTCTCGCTTTCAATGAGAGACTCCTCAATCTCCATGCGTTTTTCAAAATCCTGCTTCATGTAGATGGAAAAAATATACAGGGAAAAAATGGGAAAGATGAAAAAAAGGAAAGCCGGGGGAAAAAGAATTTCGGCGAAGTATTCAAAACGGTCGAAGTAATTTGTTACCCCCCCTTGCTTGAGAATATTGGATACGCCAACCAGGAAATAAATAAGGAGAAACAGCGACAGGAATATTCTTGAAGGATGCCCTAAAAGGTTTTTTTGAATGCGGATGGCCAGAAGCAATGCTAGCCCAAAGCCAATGGTAGAAAAAATATGGAAGATAAAGGTCAGGTCCACCTAAGGAGTCTCCCTCAGAATTGAGACATCCACAACCGCTCAAAAACAGTTTTGTTCAAATACCGGTTTGTATATTTCTAAAAAGAACATCTCATCCAGGAAAAATTAATGCAATGAATAGACCAGGAAGAGAAAAATTGTCAAGCGAAATTGAATAATTATTAAACCATATAGCACATGGAGGGGGCTATGATTATAATAACTTGTGTCTGGAAAAAACTTATCAGTTGTTTATTTAGATTTCAGTGAGAGGTATTAAATTTTTCTTTACCTGCTACCACGTAAAGTTAAATCCTAACAATTCAATATGTTAACGGTTTTTCTTAAAAAAAATCAAAAGCTGAGTCTTGAGAGAGAAATATAAAATGTTGAAGAATTTTCACGGGGTTGCAGATATTGAAAAGTGAGAATTTTGATTGAATGCCCATTCATAAAATTGTCTTTTTTGCTTGCAATTTAAGAAAATAACCGTATATTCGTTTTGCCACACAAGTGTTGCATTACCCCAAAAAGTGTAGCAGTGGATGGGGCATATCAACATTTATGATGTAAAAGTTTGATGGCATAGCCTTGGGTGAGAGGCGTCAGGAAAATCAATAGAGGGAATAATGATGTTATATGTTGCCATATTTTTAATCCCGCTTTTCTTGATGTTTATCTATGCTTCGGTGAAAATGGTTCCGCAGTATGAACGCGGTGTTGTTTTCCGACTCGGCAAAGTGAAGGTACCAAAAGGCCCTGGAGTAACGATTGTCATCCCCATGCTGGAAAAAATTCTCCGGGTTGACATGCGGACCATCACTCATGATGTGCCGGGGCAGGACATTATCACCAAGGATAATGTGTCTGTACGTGTAAGCGCGGTTGTTTATTTCAGGGTTGTTGATCCGATTAAGGCTTGTATTGAAGTGGAAAATTACAAGATGGCAACTTCACAGCTGGCCCAGACAACGCTTCGAAG
>JAFDCT010000093.1 GCA_019312695.1 Deltaproteobacteria bacterium
CTTTCCTTAAGCGTTACAGGTTACTGAAACAGCCCTTCGGTCATGCTACGGTCGGCAGGGTTCGCGCCGGCTTTGGACTCGCGGCCGCCTGCCAGGGGGCGCTTGAGTTTCTTAATATCCCCCCTCAAGAGGCGACGGTGGCCATTCAGGGTTTTGGCGGGTTGGGCAGCGCTGCTGCTTATACTCTTCACGAAGCCGGGATTAAAGTTATTGCCGTGTCTGATGAGAAGAAAAGCCTCATCAGCACCAATAATCAATCGCTTGATATAAAAGCCATGTTGCCAACAACAACAAATTGCGGCACCGGGCTTATACCAAGTTCCGGAATAAATGGCCGTTACGGAGACCCAAGCGAAATATATGACGTGAAGTGTGATGTGTTCATTCCGGCCGCCATTGAGAATGTCATTACTGCGGATAACGCCGCCTCCATACCGATAAAGGCCGTTGTCACCGGTGCCAATCTTGCCGTCACCCATGAGGCGGAAAAAATGCTTAATGACCGCGGTGTCATTACCATCCCGGATTTTGTAGCAGGATGCGGCGGCTCCCTGTCCATGGATGGCCTGTTTGGCCCCGAAATCGAGCCTTCTGCGCAGGAAGTATTGAATCACGTGAACAAAAAGATGCGCAGAATAGTCAAAAAGGTCATAAAGCGCAGCCAGCAAGATGGAGTGACAACAAGGGAAGCCGCCTTGAGTATATGCTCGGAAGTCTCCATATATCCGGAGGCCAGACCATATGGGCCATTGGCCGAGTAAGGTGGTTACGGCCGCAGGTATTTGCTTTGGCTATTTCACCGAGGCTATGTAACAATGCCCTCTCACCCCATTGATTTTCAGATAAATCCAGCTGTGTTCAGCACGGTTGAGTTGACGCAAATTTTTGATGAAAAAGCGAGGTATCAGCGTTGGCTGGATTTTGAGGCGGCCCTGGCAAAGGTTCAAGGGGAGATGGGGATTATACCTCCAGAGGCAGCCGAGGAGATAGGCAGGAAGGCAAAGCTTGAATTATTGGACCTGGAAAGCGTTCATGAGGGGTATCGGCGCAGCCGCAATTCTCTCATGCCTTTATTGAGTGGTCTCCGCAGAGCATGCACCAAAGGCTACGGGGAATATGTTCACTATGGGGCAACCACTCAGGACGTCCTGGATACCTCGGAAATTCTCGAGGTAAGAGCAACCCTCACCATACTCTATAGAGACCTGCGGGCTCTGGAAACGATTTGCCTCAAACTGGCCCGTAACCACCGGACAACACCGATGGCCGCCCGCACTCACGGGCAACAGGCATTGCCTACCACCCTTGGCCTGAAGGTGGTTATCTGGCTGGGCGAGATTCGACGTCATATAGAACGCATTAAACACATATTCCCGAGAATAGTTGCCGGCCAATTAAGCGGTGCAGTTGGAACCATGGCTGCTCTCGGCCCGCAGGCGATAAAAATCTCCACAGGCACATTAAACCTTCTGGGCCTGGAATATTCTAGGGTGGCCTGGCACAATTCAAGGGATAACATAGGTGAACTGGCATCTATCTTTTCCCTGTTGGTCACGACTCTGGCAAAGATTGCCAATGAGATCTTTCAGCTTCAGAAAACGGAAATCGGCGAACTAATGGAACCCTCACCTGCAGGGGCCGTAGCCAGCAGCACCATGCCGCATAAGAAAAATCCCGTTATCTGTCAGCGGGTTGTGGCTCTTTCCCGGCATGTAAGATCCCTTACCGGAACAATTATGGAAAGTATGGCCCATGAACATGAGCGAGATGGCCGCTGCCTCTGGTCCGAGTGGTTGGCGGTACCGCAATTGTGCATTTATACGGGTACTGCCTTGCAATACATGCTGGATGTAATATCCGGCCTGGAGGTCAGGGCTGATCGCATGCTGGCAAATCTTCATCTACAAAAAAATATGATCACCTCCGAATGGCTGCTCTTTCGTCTGAGCGGCACGCTTGGCAAGATGAGGTCTTTGGAAAAACTCCATGAGCTGTCAAACAAGGCCATGGATACCGGAATTTCATTCAAGGAAGCGGTCAAGAACGACCCGGAGATTGGCTCCCTTCTTGGCCGGGAAGAGATGGCATGTCTTGACCAACCGGAAAGATACCTGGGGCATGCTGTACAGATTGTGGAGCAGGCCATAGAAGACATTGAGAGGAAAAGGGAACTGGATCCGGAAAAGCTTGGAGAAATAAATGGAAAGTTGTGAACCGAACAGCCACATTGTTGAATCCCAGTTTTACAGCGGTGGCTATACCACGTCGGAAGCGCGAAAAATTTTCTGCGACCGATACCGTTACCAGCGTTGGCTGGACATAGAGGCTGCCCTGGCCCTGGCCCAGGCTGATCTGGGGATTATTCCGGCTTGGGCGGCAAAAAACATACAAGAAAAGGCGCACCTTCGCTATATCAACCTTGATGCGGTCAAAGAAGGCTTAAAGGTGTCCAGTCATTCTCTACTTCCCTTGCTGGAGTCATTACAGCAGGCGTGTGATGATGACGCTGGACAATTTATACACTTTGGCGCTACCACCCAGGACATCCAGGACACCGCCCAGAGCCTGGAGATTAGGGATGTGTTGACCATTGTCACGCGTGATCTTAGGGCCATTACCCAGCAGGTGATGGAACTGGCGGAACGCTGCACTGATATAGTAACAATAGGTCGGACCCACTGCCAACATGCCTTGCCCATGACCCTGGGATTAAAGATGGCAGTGTGGCTGGATGAGTTATGGCGCAACATGGAGCGTCTTGGGGCGTTGCGTGAGCGGGGATTGGTAAGTCAGCTCTTTGGCGGGGTTGGCACCATGGATGCCTTTGCTGAAAAAGGGTTTGCGCTACTGGACAAATTTTCGCAGAGACTGGGACTTGCTCCACCCTTAACCGCCTGGCACGCCTCGAGGGACAGAATCGCTGAATTTCTCGCCACCATGGCCTTGATTTCCGGGACCCTGGCGAAGATTGCCGATGAAATCCGGTGCCTGGCCCGGGACGAAACCGGAGAACTGGAAGAACCTTTTCAAATGGGGAAAATAGGCAGCAGCACCATGCCGCACAAGAGAAATCCTGAAATGTGCGAGCAAGTTGTCGTCCTGGCAAGGCTGATCAAGGCCAATGCCGGTTTGGGTTTTGAAGGAATAATTAATGAACATGAACGGGATTATCGGGCGGTGAGAATGGAATGGGTCACTGTCACCGATACATCCCTTTTTGTCTGCGGACTTTTGTCGATGATGAAGGCCATTTTGAAGGATCTTATCATCCATGAACATAGAATCCGTCAAAATGTCAATCAGGCGGCCACTCTCATTTCAAGCGAGGCGTTGATGTTTTTCCTGGGAGAGACCATCGGCAAGC
>JAFDCT010000094.1 GCA_019312695.1 Deltaproteobacteria bacterium
ATCGGCGTGAAATAAGGCGGCTGAATTTTTTAGGAAACAGATAATAATGATTTCAACACATCACATTCTCTGCAGATTTTCATCTTTTTCTGCCAGTTCTGCTGCACCTCTCCTTCACAAATGGTGCCATTAATAAACCAGCAGAGTTTACCGGCCTGAAATTCCCAGGCCGGGCACTGCAGCTTGCGTTTACGCGGACATTTTTTAATTGTCCAGCAGGCCTTGGAAGTGCTTTTCGTCCCCTTTTTTATTGCCAGAAGAAAAAATATTTGGCGCTCGACATGGGTCGGTACTGTACGCCAGCCCTGTTCATAACTGTGTACTGCCTTTATCGATGAGCCTAATAATTCGGCCAGTTGTTTTTGTGTTTTTTCAAGTATTTTGCGGGCACGCAAAAACTCTTTGTCATCCATAGTTTGAGCCCCTCCAGATTTAAGCCAATCAAAAACAGGGCCAATGTACCACAATGTGGTATAGGATATCAACTAAATATTTTTATAAAAACAAAAAAACCTGACGTCCCTTGTTCCCAGGGGTTTAAGGGGTATTTGCCAGGCATTTTACGGTATTGAATCGGCTTGGGTTATTAAATTGGCTCGACAGTAAATATTTACCCGGGAATCGCAGCAAAAATTATGCCGGAGGGGGGAAGGGGGCAGATGACATCGATATGCGATTTGTAAAACAGCAGGCAAAAGAGTATAGTATTGATTAATTTAAAGTTGTGTAATACCCGGTAATTCTTAAAAATAGCAGGAGATAAACATGAAGGTGTTTATAACAGGCGGTACTGGGTTTTTAGGCTCGGCTTTAACAGAAAGGTTTCTGGCGGAAGGCCATTCAGTAACCATCCTCTCTCGTTCATCCAAAAACAGAAATATAAAGTTAGGATTAGCCTATTGCGAGGGCAATCCTACAAAGAGCGGGGCCTGGCAGAAAGAGGTAGCCAGGCATGATGTGGTGATTAATCTGGCCGGCGCCTCAATTTTTCGGACCTGGAACGATAAGAACAAGAAAGCCATATATGACAGCCGCATTATCTCTACGCGCAATCTTGTTGATGCAATAGGAGAAACCAAAAAGAAAATGACACTGCTTAATGGTTCTGCCGTGGGGTATTATGGTTTCAGGGATAATGCAGAGCTTGATGAGAACTCTTCACCGGGTGATGATTTTCTGGCCGAAGTTGTGAGGGACTGGGAAGCAGAGGCCCAAAGGGCTGAGAAGTTTGGCACCAGGGTCGTTCTCTGCCGTATAGGAGTTATACTGGGAAGAGACGGCGGCGCCTTGAGTAAAATGCTATCCGTATTCAAGTGGGGTTTGGGAAGCCCGTTGGGCTCAGGATCACAATGGTTTTCCTGGATTGCACTCCATGATCTGGTCAATATTTTTTCATATCTCATGGAAAATGAAACCATATCAGGCCCTGTGAACTGCACTTCGCCGCAGCCTGTGACAAACCGTGAGATGACCAGGGCACTGGGCAGAGCACTGCACAGGCCGACATTTTTACCGCCGGTGCCGGCCTTCGCCATCAGGGGACTCCTGGGGGAATTCAGCGATGTATTTGTCAGGGGACAGAAGGTTATACCCGGAAAACTGTGGACTAAAGGGTTTGTTTTTGAGTTTCCGGAAATTGAAGCGGCATTCGACCACCTTTTAAATTGAGAATTGTCGCCAAACGTGTCTGTCAATTGTCGTTAGTCTTGTATAACGACAATCGTTGATTTGGTTCGTTAATCAACAAACAAGACGACGACTGACAGAAAACTGTAAATGGAAAATTGTCGACCAGGAAAAAGTCTTCCAAAAGGTGTCGTGGCGATCAACGGGAGTAATAATTTTGTGCCGGAATGTAGCAGATTTTATAATTCATCAGTTATAAAAAATTTAAAAATATGGCTTGCTCAGCATAGTAAATCTCCTCTGATCTGAATATTGGGCAAATATCCTTTTCCACTATGGAGTGAAATCAGTCATGCCTGACACACGTTGGGAGACATTGGAAATCCTGGAGTGTTATGATCTGCTGGGAAGCTCTGAAGCAGGGCTTTCCAATGATGAGGCAGAGAAACGTCTGGCAGAGGTCGGTCCCAATATTCTGGCTGCTGAAGAGAAAATTAAGTTTTTCGCCATCATACTGCACCAGTTCAAAAGTCCCCTGATCTATGTTCTTCTTGTTGCTTCCATAGTTACATTTTTCCTGCATGAATATATTGATATGGCTGTTATCCTGGCAGTAGTCATCCTCAATGCTGTCATAGGTTTCATCCAGGAAGTAAAAGCCGAACAGGGTGTGCGCTCCCTGAAGAAAATGGTGCAGGTAAAGGCACGGGCTCTGCGCGACCGGCGGGAAAAGGAATTACCGGCAAGCCAACTGGTACCGGGAGACGTTGTTTACCTGGCAGCAGGAATGCGGGTGCCGGCTGACCTGCGCCTGATCCATCAGCTTGATCTTCGGGTTGACGAGTCCATGCTCACCGGCGAATCACTGCCTTCGGACAAATCGATTGATAGGCTTATGGAGCAGAATCTGACACCGGGTGACATGAAAAATATGGCTTTCATGGGGACAACCGTTGTCTATGGCAGGGGCCGCGGGATCGTTGTTGGGACCGGCAGGCGGACAATCATTGGCGATATCGCGGAAAAGGTACAGGAGGTCCCTTTCGGCAAGGCCCCTCTGCAGCAAAAACTAGATAACTTTGCCAAGTTCCTCAGCCTGACTGTTGGCGGTATATCGTTATTTATTTTTGCTCTTGGGCTTTATGAAGGTGAAAAGTTAAGTGATATGTTTATTGCGGCGGTGGCCATAGCCGTTTCAGCCATACCAGAAGGTTTGCCGGTAGCCGTCACCATCGCCATGGCAATAGGTGTTAACCGCATGGCGCGGCAGAATGCCATTGTGCGCAGGCTGCCTTCGGTGGAGACACTCGGAAGCACGACAATAATAGGTTCCGATAAGACCGGGACACTGACAAAAAACGAAATGACCGTACGGCTTGTTTATGACGGCCTGCGAACCTATGAGGTTTCCGGCATAGGTTACGAGCCGACCGGCACCATAACCCATGAGGGGCAGCCGGTTGAGGTCAGGGCCTGTGCGGAACTGGAACAGCTGCTCAGGATAGGTATGCTCTGTAACGAGGCGAATCTTTACCAGGAGAATGGTGAATACCGGATAGATGGTGATCCGACCGAGGGAGCCCTGATCGTTTCTGCTTCAAAAGGTGGACTGCAGGTAGAAGAAGAACAGATGAAATATCCCCAGCTTGGTATCGTGCCCTTTGAATCGGAACGGGGATTCATGGCGACCCTGCATGACCTGGCAGGCAGAAAATTCATTTTTGCCAAGGGAGCGCCTGAGAAAATTATTCATTTTTCAGAGTTGTATGCAACGGATCCCGCATTTGAGAAAAATGTCGCCCGGATTGCTGGGAATTTTGCCGACCAGGGGCTCAGAGTACTTGGCATGGCATATAAGGAGGTTGCTCCGGACATGACGAAAATCTGCCAGGGTGATGTGGAAAGCGGCCTTATTTTTGCCGGACTCCAGGGCATGATCGACCCGCCCAGGCAGGAAGTTGTCGAGGCCATTAAATTGTGTAAGCATGCAGGTATCAGAACAGCCATGGTTACTGGCGATCATGCCATTACCGCCGGAGCTGTTGCCGGCCAGATCGGTATTGAAGCAGAAACTGATGAGGTCATTGAAGGGCGGCAGATAGAAGTAATGTCCGACGAGGAACTTTTTGAAAGGGTCGGCAGCACCTCGGTCTATGCCCGTGTGGCTCCTGTCCATAAGCTGAGGATTGTCCAGCAGCTTATCAACCAGGGCGAGATTGTTGCTGTGACCGGTGATGGTGTCAATGATGCCCCGGCATTGAAAGCAGCACATATCGGGGTGGCCATGGGCCGCACAGGAACCGATGTGGCCAAAGAAGCTGCGGATATTGTTCTTTCAGATGATAATTTTGCCAGTATCGTAGCAGCGGTGCGCGAAGGCAGGATCGTTTACGACAATATCAAGAAGGTGACCATCTTTCTTGTTTCCTGCGGTTTTGGCGAGTTGTTGACCATCATTGCCTGCATGCTTTCCGGGTTGCACCTGCCTTATCTGCCGGCCCAGATCCTCTGGCTCAACCTTGTCACCAACGGTTTCCAGGATGTGGCCTTAGCTTTCGAGCCTGGCGAGAAAGGCGTACTTGCCCGCAAACCCCGCCCTGCCCGGGAGAGGATTCTCTCGCCGCTCATGATCCAGCGCACTCTTCTGATGGGTTCAATTATGGGGTTGGGCACCTTTATTTTATACTATATTGAGCTTGCTGCCCAAGTTCCGGTTGAAAGCGCCAGGAGCGTGGCGTTGACCGCCATGGTCTTTTTCCAGTTTTACCAGGCCTTGAACTGCCGCTCGGAAACGCTGTCGGTTTTCGAGATGAACCCTCTTGCCAATCCGTTCCTGTTTGTCAGCATAATAGGTGCCTTTTTTGCTCACCTGGCAGTACTCTATGTGCCGGCATTGCAATATGTTTTCCGTACCGTACCATTGGATTTTGGTCAATGGTGTCTTATTG
>JAFDCT010000095.1 GCA_019312695.1 Deltaproteobacteria bacterium
AGAAAAGAAACAGCGGCCAAGCTCTTTCCCGGTTCCAGGGTTTTTACCTGTGATGTGGAGTACGAGGAAAATATTGCCCGGGTAAAAGAGGAAATTGCCTCGTTAGTTGACGGAAAAATTCACGGCATCGTGCACTCAATTGCTTTTGCCAACTATGGAGAAGGTTTTAAGCCGTTCCATGAGACAAACAAGAAAGATTTTCTCCAGGCGGTTGACATTTCCTGCTTTTCACTCATCAGTATCTGTAAACATTTCAGGGAACTGCTTGATGCCAACGGCTCGGTTGTCACCATATCTATTTCCACCACCCGGATGGCGGCAGAGAATTATGGCTATATGGCCCCTATCAAGGCAGCCCTTGAGTCATCACTCTGCTTTTTGGCCAAAAGTTTTTCCAGCTTTTCCAATGTAAGGTTCAATGCAGTCTGCCCGGGACTGCTCAAAACATCTGCTTCCGCTGGCATACCAGGTTACGTGGACAGCTACCTTTATGCGGAGAAGCTCACATTGCGCAAAAAGGGGCTCCAAACACAGGAAATTGCAAATATCGCGGCTTTTCTCCTGTCAGAGAATTCCTCTGCCATCACTGCGCAAACCATAGTTGCCGATGGCGGCATGGGCATAAACTATTTTGATGCGGAAATCATCGCCAGGGTTGTGGGTTAATGAAGTATCAGCATGTGAGACTGCATGGCTTTGGCTACGAACTGCCGCCGAATGTGATCACCTCTGAAGCCATTGAGGAGAAGCTTGCGGCAGTTTACAGCAAACTGAAGCTTCCCAGAGGCCGCCTGGAACTCATGAGCGGTATCAGGGAGCGGCGCTTCTGGGACAGGGGAACCAGGCCGAGTGATGCTGCTGTCATGGCAGGCAGGAAAGCCCTTGCTGCTTCAACCATCCCGGCCGGAGAACTGGAATGTCTGATATTTACCTCGGTTTCCCGCGACATGATGGAGCCGGCGACTGCATCCTTTGTTCACAGCCAGCTGAATTTGCCTGAACGCTGCCTGGTCTTTGATATTTCAAATGCCTGTCTCGGCTTTTTGGACGGCATGCTCTTTCTTGCCAACATGATAGAGCTCGGTCAGGTTAAATGCGGCTTGCTGGTGGCCGGAGAGACAGCCGAGGGACTTGTGGATTCAACCATTAGCAATTTAGTAAGCGACTCCAGCCTGACCCGCAAGACCATCAAGTATTCTTTTGCCTCGCTTACTATAGGTTCAGGGGCTGTAGCCCTTGTTATGACCCATGAAAATTACAGCAAGGGACAACAGAAATTCATCGGCGGGGCCTATCGGGCCAACACCATGCACAATGAGCTCTGCCAAGGTGGACAGACGAGCGAATCCAGTGGTGCTCATGGTTCTATCCTGATGGCCACTGATTCCGAAGAGCTTATGAAGCAGGGCATTGAAACAGCAAAAAATACCTGGGATGATTTTTTAAAGGCTCTGGGTTGGCTCCCGGACGAGATCAATGTATATTTCTGTCACCAGGTAGGTCAGGCTCATGCCCGTCTTCTTTTTGAACGCTTGGATCTTGACCCGTCCAAAAATTTTGAAACCCTATCATATTTGGGCAATACAGGTTCAGTTTCAGCACCGGTTACCATGGCAACAGGTATTGAGCAAGGTGTCTTCAGCAAGGGGCAGCGTGCTGCTCTGCTTGGTATTGGCAGCGGCATAAACTGTCTGATGCTGGGCGTGGAATGGTAAAGCCTGAGGGAGTGAATAAGGATATGCACTCAGAGAATGCAGCAAATGATCTGACTGAAAAGCAGGGCCAGCTATTGATCAGTTTGGCACGTGAAACCATTGCCGCAAGGCTTGGGCTTTCTGTTGGGGGCAGCTCAAAAATTTCAGCCGAAGATCTTACAGCCCCAATTTTTCATGAAAAGCGAGGCACATTCGTCACCTTAAAAATAAAAAAACAGCTGCGCGGCTGCATGGGCTGCCTGACGCCGTCTGAAACTATCCTTGAAGGCATACAGCGTAATGCCATAAATTCTGCCTTTAACGATCCCCGTTTTCAGGCACTGACGGAGTCTGAGCTTGAACAGGCAGAAATAGAGATAAGCATCCTGACCAATCCCCAGAAACTGGAATATACTGATGGCAAGGATCTGCTGCAAAAACTGCGGCCCGCTATTGACGGTGTGATTATCGGCCAGGGCATGGCCCGCGCCACATTCCTGCCCCAGGTCTGGGAGCAACTTCCCAGGGCTGAGGACTTCCTGTCTCATCTCTGCAGAAAAGCAGGTCTGCCTCCTGATACCTGGAAGAGGGGTGAACTTGACGTGTCAATTTACCAGGTCCAGTACTTTCATGAAACCAGCTGAAGTTGTTCTAACGCCTGAATTCAGCAGGCAGGTGGCCGAACTCTACCATGATATGGAGGCAGCCTACGACAAAACTGCAGGATCTCTGCAATTTTCGTGTTCGGGCTGCCCTGATAACTGCTGTGACAGTTATTTTCTCCATCATACCTATACTGAATGGTCCTATCTGTGGCAGGGCCTCAAAATCCTTGAGAACAGCCAACGGCAAAGCATAACTGAACAAGCAAAAAAATATGTGCTAGAAAGTGAGGCGGTTCTGGCCAGAGGGCAGCGGCCCATCATTATGTGTCCCCTGAACAGGGATGGCCTTTGTTCGCTTTATTCTCACAGGCTGATGATATGCCGGTTACACGGCGTCCCTGCAACCTTCATCAGGCCGGATGGCCAGAAAATAAATTTTCCGGGGTGCTTCCGCTGCCAGGAGCAAATCGCTGCAGATAATTCCGTCGTCCCGCTTGACCGCACGCAATTTTTCAGAAGGCTGGTCGACCTGGAAATTGGTCTGCTCGGACACAGAAGAATGACAGCCCCCAAGGTGAAACTGACCATAGCGCAGATGATTGTCAAGGGGCCTCCCAGCCTATAATTAATATTTGCCCATTTATAGCAATGCGACACAAACATCCTGGTCTGCCATGAAAGAAACCGACAGTCATAAACTAAGAAATGCCATTCTTGAGGTCATCAATACACAGGTTCGTGATAACGATCCGCCTGAGACAAAACAGGCCCTGATAAGGCTCCAGGGGCAAGGCTTTTCAGAAGAAGAAACTCTGAAGCTTATCGGTTATGTGGTTGCTGTAGAGGTGTTCAGTGTTTTGAAGGAAAACCGTCAATACGACAGGGAAAAATACATTTCTGCCTTAAATGCTTTGCCCACACTTCCCTGGGAAAAAGAGGCTTAGGGCCGTGAAGCTCTTCCTGAAGACCCATAACGGCAAACCGGAAATGCCGGTCATAGTTCTTATTCACGGCCTCGGCATGAATAACTACTTCTGGGTAAACCCTGAAAAATGCCTTGTGCTGGGGGGATTGGCACCACTAACAATTTTTCTCAGCAGTGAGAGAGCCAAAACAGACAATACCATATCTTTTGGCTCTGCAGAGCCCCACATAGAGGGGTTGTGGAACTGTTTGAAAAGAGAAGGATATTCATTGATATCCTGGACTCAGAGCCAGCCCCTCGGTCCGGTTCAGATAGCAGTTGATGAGCTTAAAACAAGTCTTGACAGAGCCAGGCATAAATGGCCGGGCCGGGCAATATACCTAGTGGGACACAGCCGCGGAGGCCTTATTGCCCGGCGATTTCTGGCTGCTGAAAATGCGGAAGATGTTGCAGGGCTTATAACCATCTGCAGCCCCCACTCGGGTACCAGCATGGCTAAATTTTCCCGTTATCTCAAACCGGCAGGGGTACTGCTGGAAAAGATTCTGCCAACCAGATCCAAGGCAACCTTGACACAGGCCCTGAGCCGTCTTTCGGCTTTTTTTCAGAGCCCTGCGATTGCTGAACTCGAACCTGACTCAGACTTTATGGCATCCCTGCCAAAAAGATTACCGCAGCATATTGCAAAACTTTCCTTTGGTGGTACAAATCCGGCCCTGTTTCACGTTATTGTCCGGCTACCCTCCGATAACCACAAAGTTATCAAGTTCCCTGACCTGCTTGCCGGTGCTATTCCACCAGGACATATGCCGAGAGAAATGACACCTGGCCTTGGCGATGCCCTGGTATCGGCAGACAGTGCCTATCTGCCTGGCAGCAGGCATTACGATGTTTCCGCGAACCATGTCAAGGCTGCCTATGACAGCAGTATTCATGAAGTAATTCTTGATTTTCTAAAAACGTAACAGGTGTTTTTCTAAAATACACCATGCTGGTGCAGGATATTTAAACCTATCCCCAGGAGCACCAGGCCGCCGGCTATTTCTGCCCGGGAACCGATCCTGGACGCGGAACCGAGCAGACAGCCGAGTTTCAGGCCCATAATTGTCATGAGGGTTGCCACTGCGCCTATTATGGCTGCAGGCAGCCAGATGGAGACATTAAGCACAGAGAAGCTCAGCCCCACGGCCAGGGAGTCTATGCTTGTGGCAACTGAGAGCATAACCAGGGTATAGCCCTTGGTTGGATCGACTTTTTCAGCCTCTTCTTCGCGGCCTACCACGGCATCCTTAATCATCTTGGCAGCCACCAGGGCCAAAAGCCCAAAAGCCAGCCAGTGATCTAAACTTTCAAGCAGCGTTCTAACCGTCAACCCTGCGGCCCATCCGACAATATTCATCATGGCTTGAAAGAGGCCGAAGTGGAAGGCAAGCCTGAAGGTCTGGCGGCCGCTTACCTGGCAGAGACTGACGCCCGAAGCAAAGGCCACGGCAAATGCATCAACTGCCAGCGCCAGGGCGATGAGTATAATGGTCCATATTTCCATCCGGTTCTTATATACCAGTGGACATAAGCAGACAAGTTATTATCAACAAAAAACAAATCACTGTTCTGGCACCAGGATTTTTTTCATGTCACGGAGAAACAGCCGGGACCCTTAATTTTTTGCAGAATGGAAATCTGCAAGTGTCACAGCCCTTCTGTCTGTAATTCGCCAACAAGATAATTCAGTGGCTTTTAGGTTGATTATAGGAACAATAGGTCTTACTATTCTTGCTGCCTGAAACAGTATTTGCCTCGGGGCAATAATTGTAAAGGCTGGCAGTGTTATGGGTTTGTTATGGTAACTTTAATTTTTTGCAGATAAAAGACAGATGACGATTGAACAGGCCAGAGAAGTTTTAACCATTGAAGCAGAAGGCATCCTGGCGGTTCGGGATCAGGTCGGGCCAGATTTTGACAAAGCCATTGACATGATAATGAACTGCCCCAGCAGGGTTATTTTGACCGGTATAGGAAAATCAGGGATAATTGGTCAGAAAATAGCCGCCACCTTGAACAGTACCGGCACAGCCTCTTTTTTTCTGCATCCGGTCGAAGCAATGCACGGGGACCTGGGAATTGTTGACGCCAGAGATGTGGTACTTGCAATTTCTTACAGCGGTGAAACTGCGGAGCTGAACCTTCTGGTCAACAGTCTGAAAAACCGGGCGGTTAAAATAGTTGCCATGACAGGCGATCCTGGGTCAACCCTGGCAAAACTTGCTGATAGCGTATTAAATGTTGCTGTGCCGAAAGAAGCATGCCCACTGGGACTGGCGCCAACGGCCAGCACCACAGCTGCCCTGGCGGTGGGTGATGCCTTGGCGGTTGTCCTTCTTGACCGCAAAAAATTTAAGGAGTGTGATTTCCGCAGAAATCATCCCGGCGGCAGCCTGGGTGAACGCCTGAAGGTAAGCGTTTCAGAAGTAATGTTCACCGGTGAGCACATTCCCATGGTGCGGGAGAATACCCCTTTGCGTCAGGCTATTGTCATTTTAAATGCCAAGAACCTGGGTGCAGTCCTCATTGTTGACGAAGAGCAGCGGGTGACAGGAATTATTACCGATGGTGACATCAGGCGTATGGTGGCCAAGGAGGTAAACCTGGACACACAATACGCTGTTGATCATATGACCCCGGCGCCTAAAACCATATCAAAGGAGCTTCTGGCTGCCGATGCGCTCAGCATTATGCAGCAGCATGAAATTACCATTCTGCCCATAACCGACTCCCAGGGGCACCTGACAGGCATTCTGCATCTGCATGATCTCCTCGGTAAGGGCGAATTTCGCTTCATGGTATAAAACAAACCTTAAACGAAAGACAGGACAGAAAAATGTGTCAAATGAAGGTCGTACTTGATCAGGATGACGGGCAGGAAAAAATAATGGAGAATGTAACCCACCTGGAAGTAACAGGTGAGGGTGTTCTGGTCAGTACCTTTTTTGAAGAGCCGAAGCTGGTAAAATCAGCCTGGATAAAAAATATTGACTTCCTTGGCGGTACGGTAACCTTAGACAAAAAAACCATGAAACATGACTGAAAAAAAATTCTCAGATGCGGAAAAACTGCAGATGCTCCTTAGCCATTGGCTGCAGCACAATAAGGATCATGGTAAAGAATATGTCAAATGGTCTGAGGTGGCCAGGCAGGCGGGCTATGACACGGCCGCTGACTCTATAGCACAGGCAATTGAGCTGCTTGCAAAAGCCGACAGGGCCCTTGAAAAGGCCCGCGAATCTGTTGGCGGTCCAGGCAGATAGCACCACCACCATGATGATTAGTCCGCAAGCTGCCGATAATTAGTCGGGGAGTTTAATTCTTCCTTCAAAGGTTCGCATGGCATCAAGCGGGTCCTCAGCTCTTGAGACAATTGTTCCCTTGAGTCGCAAAATCCAGTAATTTTCAGGCGCAGCAGTAATCTTTTGCAGCAGGTCTCTCGAAATACCATGGGAATCTTCGACAAGGCTGAAAAAACGGCTGTCTATACCGATAAACCCGTCCTGAAGATGGGCAATGGTGTGGAGTATCTTTGACAGGTAGCCTTTTTCCAGGCTCTGGATATCATCCAGTGTTGTAAATCCTTCCTGTTTTAAGTTTGCCAGAAATTCTTTCAAAATTTTCTGATTCGCCTCAAGCCCTTGCTCTATCATAGGCCAGAAGTTTTTGTGAATTCCGTTTATTGATTCATTTTCCATGACCACGACTTCGTCATAGCGGATAAGCTTTGTCCTGCCAAAAAAACGCAGCACCTGCTGCCGGCAGGGTTCAAAACCGGGGCCAGCTATCAGGATGTCGTGGAGTATTTCCAGGCTTTTCATACAACACTCCTGCTGAGATGATGCTTATTCCTAAAAAATTGTCGGTATCGAAAGATCACGATGCGGACACGTATCCCTTTTATAGCAGGTTGCCATTTGGGTATATCATTTAAAAATTGGCAGATGTGGTATATCAAGAAAGCTGTTTACATGGTACTCAGCAGGCAGAGCAGGGTTTTTAAAGGAAATAAGGCGCATATTCACTTCCGCGGTATGCTCCCGGTCCACCATGCTGTCGCCGATGTAAACAGCCTGGTCTGCCGACAGGTTAAAATGATGAAGAATTTTCAGCAGAGCCTCGGCATGCGGCTTGGGCTGCTTGACATCGAGAGATGTAACCACAAGATCAAACAGGGGATCCAGGTCATGCATCTCCATAACAGCGGGCATCGTTGTGCTCCTGTTGGTGCTGATGGCTGTATGGTATTTCGGTTTTAAAAACCGCAAAAAGTCCTTCAGGTCGGGCTCAATACGCATATATTGCAGAAACGGGGTGTAGTCAACCGACTGCCTGTAAGCATGGACCCTGTCAATTGCAGTGGGATGCTTTCTGAAGATAAATGAGACGGAATCCATCACATTATGGGAGTGGACATAATCCTCTTCCTCCCGATCCATCAGGGGGTAGTCGAATTTTTCCAGCAGCTGGTTGTAATAAATCCTGTTGGCATCCCGTGAATCGAACATGACGCCGTCACAGTCAAATATGACAAGTTTTAATGCAGTCATTGGTCTAGGCACTAATTAGAAAACGCATTATTTCCCTGAGGCCAGCCGCAGCTTAACCCCTTTCATATTCTCTGCCCCTTTAGTTTCCCTTTCCAGCCGTTCAAAGAAAATCTCCATGAAGTCATGACGTTCCGCCGCAAGCCTTTTCCCTTCAGGGGTCAGCATGCGGTCCTTGATCTTAGACATTTTGAACTTGAATTCGCGGTAGGCAGTGTCTTCCTCAGAGTAAGGCTTGCAGGCAAGTATATCGACATCGCTTTCGTTATGGAGCCTGGCGCCGGTCTGGCCGGCAAACAGAAAAGCCCGGCCTATTCCCACCGCCCCGATGGAGTCAAGTTTATCGGCATCATAAAGTATTTTGGCCTCCAAAGTCTGCGGAACCTTGTTCCCGCGATATCTGTGCGTTTCAACACAATGGGCAATTTGACCGATGAGATTTGGCCCAAAGTCCAGTTTTTTCAAAATATCCCTGGCAAGTTCCGCACCCTTTTCAGCATGGCAGATTTTTCCCTGCTCCCTGGTTTCATACCTTCTGCCGATATCATGCAGCAGGGCTGCAGCGCTCAGCACATCAAGCCGTGCTCCCATAAGCCTGCCGATATAAAGCGCCGTTTTGTGGACGCGCTCGGTATGGTCAGGGCCATGACAGCCGCCCATGCCGTCATGGTAAGGGTCTGCCAGTTTACGAAGTCTTTGGGTCAGTTCTACGCCTAGCGGGCAGTCAACTTCTTTAAAAAAATTGTTGTTCATGTCTTTGTGTAAAAAGGAGATTCTCCAACCAGCTGATCCCGAACTGCAACAGGTTCAGGTCGTCGCTGAGAATCTCAGCATGTTCTTCCGGGCTCAGCCCATACTTATCTTGAAATGCTGCAGAAGCGACTATTTTACGGAATTTCTCAAGTTTGTATAATGCCAGCATAAAATTATCTTTCTGTTCCCGGGTGAAAGTCCTATCTTGATGGATCTGTTCGTGCTGCAGCAGGCTCAAAACCGCATCATTTATATTATTATAATCATTCAGGCCTTGGTTTTCGAAC
>JAFDCT010000096.1 GCA_019312695.1 Deltaproteobacteria bacterium
AGGATGAATATAATCGGCGCCACCTCAGGCGATACCGGGTCCGCAGCCATTTACGGCGTGCGGGGCAAAGAGCGCATCAATATTTTTATCCTGCATCCATATAAACGAGTGAGCCCCACCCAGGAACTCCAGATGACTACCGTCACCGATCCTAATGTCTACAATATTGCCATTAAGGGAAATTTTGATGATGGTCAGGCCATTGTCAAGGCTATATTCAATGACATTCCTTTCAAAAACAGATACCATCTGGGAGCGGTCAATTCCATAAACTGGGCCCGCATCCTGGCCCAGGTCGTCTATTATGTTTATGCCTGGCTTAAAATTAAGAATGACACCGGTGTGGAATCCATTGAGTTTTCTGTACCTACCGGAAATTTCGGGGATATCTTTGCCGGCTACATTGCCAGAAACCTCCTGCCGCAGGGAGCAATCCGCAGGCTGATCCTGGCAACCAATGAAAATAATCTGCTCACCCGTTTTGTTACCCGGGGAGATTATTCAGTTTCAAAGGTCGTTGCCACCAGCAGCCCGTCCATGGATATCCAGGTGGCAAGCAATTTTGAACGTTATCTCTATTACCTTTATAATTGCAATGCTGAGCGGACCAGGAAAGATTTTGAGCAGTTTTCCCAAACAGGTAAACTTCGCTTTGGCCAGGAACTTCTGCAGACTATTCAGCAGGACTTTGGCTCAAAAAGTGTCAATGAGGCAGAAACTCAGGACACGATCAGGAGGTTTTACAAAGAACATGACTATATTCTCGACCCCCATACCGCAGTTGGAGTTAATGCGGCCCAGGCATGTGCTTCAAGAGATATTCCTGTAGTCTGTCTTGCCACAGCCCACCCGGCCAAATTCAGTGCAGCTGTTGTAAGGGCAATCGGTAAAGAACCTGAACTGCCGCCGCCACTGAAAGGTTTGCATGACAAGGAAAGCAGGTGTGAAGTACTGGAGCCTGAAGTCAGGGTGGTGCAAGAATATATTGCACAGCATGCCCTTTTATAGAGGTTCCGTTTACTTTAAAAAAATTCTAACCCTGTAGTGGCAGAGCATACATGTCAGACATGCAGGAATATAAAATCAAGGTTGAAGAAACTGTCCGTTTCCTGAAGGCTGAAACCAGAAAGCTACCTGCTGTGGTGATCATCCTCGGTACCGGTCTTGGCGGCCTGGGTGATGCTATCGAGGTTGACACCCGTCTGTCTTACGAACAGATCCCCCATTTCCCACGTTCCACAGTACCGGGTCATCACGGCAATCTTATTTTCGGCACACTGGGCAATAAGAATGTCGCTGTACTCGAAGGACGTTTTCATTACTATGAGGGGTATTCAACCAGGCAAATCACCTTCCCCCTAAGGGTTCTGTCTCTGCTGGGGGCAGATACTCTTGTGGTTACAAATGCGGCAGGTGGTCTTTGCCCGGATTATGTCCCAGGCACCATTATGGTAATACGTGATCATCTCAATTTTATAGGGGAAAATCCTCTGCGTGGGGCAAATATTGATGAATGGGGTCCCCGTTTCCCCGATCTTTCTGAACCATATGATAAAAAGCTGCTGAATATGACGCTCCAATGTGCTGAAAAACTGCAGTTGTCTCATATTGCCTCTGGAGTGTACGTGGCCATTCCGGGTCCCAGCCTGGAAACCCCGGCAGAAACCAGGTTTCTCCGTGCTGCAGGAGCCGATGCGGTTGGCATGTCATCAGTACCGGAGGTCATTGTGGCAAAACATGCTGCCATGAAGGTTCTGGGCCTTTCGGCTGTGGCCAATGTCAATGATCCCAACAATTTCGTCCCAATCCTGCTTGATGATGTTATAGAGGCCGCGCGAACCATTGAACCTGCACTGCAGAAACTGATCATGGAAGTTTTAAAAAATCTCTAGTGTTTATGGCAAAACAATGGGTCTGACGGAATACAGTGCTGACCTTCTGGTTACAGGCAGGTATCTCTACCTGCAGGATAAGGATAAAACCCTTATTAAGGATGGCGGTGTTGCTATTTACAGGGACACGATTATCGAGACCGGCCCAACCTTTGAACTGGCGACAAAATACCCCCATGCCGAACAGCTTGCTACGAAAAACGGTCTCATCATTCCTGGTCTGATAAATGCGCACACCCATGCCGCCATGGCGTGTTTCCGAGGCCTGGCCGATGATCTCCCCCTGATGCAATGGCTGCAGGAATTTATTTTTCCTGCCGAGGCGCAATTAACCGGTGACATTGTTTATCAGGCCACACTGCTTTCACTGGCTGAAATGATAAAATCCGGCACAACAAGTTTCTGCGACATGTATCTCTTTGCCAAAGATGTCGCCAGAGCCATTGATGAATCGGGAATGAGGGCCTGGATTGGTGAGGTTATATATGACTTTCCTTCACCTAACTACGGCGAGGTTGCAGCCGGACTTGAATATGTTGAAGAACTTTTTGCCGGGTACGGCGGCCACCAACTGATCAATATCACTGTTGCCCCGCATGCAATTTATACCTGTTCACCTGCTCTGCTGAAACGTCTAAAAACAATTGCGGCTAAACATGAAGCTCTTTATGTCATTCACCTTGCCGAGACAGCAGAGGAAGTAAAAGAAGCGCAGGAGCGGTATGGTGTGAGCCCCTGTATGCATCTGGATAATCTGGGACTTCTTGACAGCAAAGTAGTGGCAGACCACTCTGTCAAGCTGACCGACCAGGAAATAGCGCTTCTGGCGCAAAGAGGAGTCAAAGTTGTCCACTGCCCTGAAAGCAATATGAAACTTGCCTCAGGTATAGCACCTGTGCCACATATGCTCACAGCAGGCCTTACAGTGGGGCTTGGCACCGATGGCAGCGCCAGCAATGACAATGTTGATATGTTCAGCGAGATGAATGCTGCCGCAAAACTGCACAAGGTAAAAGACCTTGATCCAACTCTCATGCCGGCTGAAACCATTTTTGATATGGCAACCATGGGCGGCGCAAAGGTGTTAGGAGCGGAAAAATTTATAGGAAGTTTGGAGCCGGGCAAGAAAGCCGACCTGATTGTTCTTGATATGAACCAGCCACACCTGACCCCGCTTTATAATATTCCTTCCCAACTGGTTTACGCTACCAGGGGAGCTGATGTGGTCCACTCGGTCATCAACGGTTGCATAGTCATGAAAGACCGTGTCCTCACAACCCTTGATGAGGGCAAAATACTCTCAGAAACAGCTATTTTGGCTGAAAGAATTGAAAAAAGTAGAGGATAAATACATTTGCAAGCAGCTATTTTTGAGGTAAAATATTATATTTGTATAGCGGTAATAAGAGCAGAGTGTTATAGGTCCTCTGCAAATTACCATAAATTTCTTTTAACCTGTGAGGTAAATTCATGTTCGGACTTGGCATGCCTGAGCTTATAATTATCCTGGTAATTATTGTCATAATTTTTGGCGCCGGCAAACTACCGGAGATCGGCAGCGGGCTGGGAAAAGGCATCAAGAACTTCAAGAAAGCTACCAAAGACGAGGAAAAAGAACAGATTCAAGAGAAGAAAGAGGATGAATAATCCTCTCAAT
Organism: Deltaproteobacteria bacterium; assembly: GCA_019312695.1. Classification (GTDB taxonomy): domain Bacteria; phylum Desulfobacterota; class Desulfobulbia; order Desulfobulbales; family BM004; genus BM004. The sequence continues at coordinate 3,550 of JAFDCT010000096.1, forward strand.
ATTAATTCAGCAAAGCTATAGATTTTTTGAATTTTATGTAGCAAGGAGTAATGTATGTTTGGTCTTGGTACCCCTGAACTGATTGTCATACTCGGCATTGCCTTTCTGGTCTTTGGCGGGAAAAAACTACCTGAAATCGGCGCCGGCCTCGGCAAAGGTATCCGCTCATTCAAGTCGGGGTTAAAAGATGTTGAGGATGCCGGTAAAAATCTGGTCGAGGACAGCGTGCCCGGTGCCAAGGAACTAAGCAGCCTGAAGGAAGAGGTCGACAAGGTTAAGAATGTCGGAAATGTCCTGAAAGGTTAAAGACAATTTTTTGAAAGCGGTGTTCAGTATAAAGGTTACTTTATCTCGGGCAACACCTATTTACTGCATTAAAGCTGGCGCTTGTCAATTACCCGCTGCCCCTTACCCTCGAATCTTTCGAGGGTTTTTTCTTCCACCAGTTTGACATCCATTGAAACCCCGAGTTCTGAGGCCAGCTTTTTTTTAATCTTATCAACCAGCTGCCGCTGCTTCTTCATTTCATCAAAGAATATTGACTCGACAACCTCAATGAGAACTGTAGCCTTGTCCTGGTGATTTTCGCGTTCAACCACGATACGGTAATGGGGCTCGGTGCCTTCAATTTCAAAAAGGACATTTTCTATCTGGGTGGGAAAGACATTAACACCCTTGATGATAAGCATATCATCAGTGCGTCCGAGAATCCTGGTCATGCGGTAGTTTGTCCTGCCGCAACTGCAGGGTTCAGGTATCAGCCTTGTCAGATCACGCGTTCTGTAACGGATTACCGGGAAGGCTTCTTTAGTAAGCGTGGTAACAACCAGTTCCCCGACCTCCCCCGGCTCGACCGGGTTCAGGGTGTTGGGGTTTATTATTTCAACCAGAAAGTGGTCTTCGTTAATATGCAGACCTTTGCACTCCAAACATTCACCTGCCACACCCGGCCCCATTACTTCGCTTAAACCATAGTTGTCCGTTGCCGTTATATTAAGCTTATTGTTTATCTCGGCCCGCATGGCCTCGGACCAGGGCTCAGCCCCGAACAGACCCCACTTCAGAGAAAGACCGTTAATATTAATGCCCATGTCCAGCATAGTATCGGCAATCATCAGGGCATAACTGGGGGTGCAGACAAGGGCGGTCGTCTTAAAATCCTGCATGATCTGGATCTGCCGCTTTGTGTTGCCGCTGGAGATCGGAATTACCGAGGCGCCTAATCGTTCTGCACCATAGTGCAGACCAAAACCTCCGGTAAAGAGACCATAACCGAAGGCGATCTGGATGACATCATCCTTGGTGACTCCTGCTGCTGTGAGGATCCTGGCAACAAGATTGGACCAGTTCTTGATATCGTTGCGGGTATAGCCGACAACTGTGGCCATGCCTGTTGTGCCGGAGGAGGAATGTATCCTGACCACATCACGAAGCGGTACAGCAAAAAGCCCATAGGGATAATTATTGCGCAAATCATCCTTGACGGTAAACGGCAGGCTGCTTAATTCACCAAGTGACCGGAATCCGTCAGGATCCAGGCCGATTTCCTTGAACCTGTTCCGGTAGAACGGAACATGCGTGGCCACCCGGTAAATGGTTGACTGCAGCCTCTCGAGCTGCAGCTGTTCCAGATCCTCCCTGCTCATGCACTCTCTGTTTTCTTCCCAGTACTTCATGGCTTTTCTCCGGTGCAGTTATTTAATAACTAGATGTAGTTGCTAAGTTTTCAAAAAAGGTGCATATTTTATAATATAAGTGACTCAAGTTTCAAAAATTTATCCTCATTTTTTCTCTATGTGTTTTTTAACTTTAGCTCTTTTAAGACACTTTAAATTTTAGTCACTTAATTAATCCATCTCTCTGCCGAGGTAGGCCCTCTGGACATCCCTGTTCTGCAGGAGGTCTTCAGCAACCCCCTGGAGAATAATCTTGCCGGTTTCCAGGACATAGCCGCGATCTGCTATACCAAGCGCCGCCTTGGCATTCTGCTCTACCAAGAGGACGGTGTTCCCTTCTTCCCGCAGCTGCAGAACAACCTTGAAAATACTCTTAACGATAAGTGGCGCCAGGCCGGTTGAAGGCTCGTCCATCATAATCAGAGAGGGCTTTGCCATCAAGGCCCGTCCCATGGCAAGCATCTGTTGTTCACCGCCCGACAGGGTCCCGGCCAACTGCCTGGCCCTTTCTTTTAAAACGGGAAACAATTCATATACCTTGCCAATTTCATGCTTCAGGCCCCCCTTTTCCTTTTTGGTTAGGATATAACCACCTAGGATCAAATTTTCCTCGACTGTCATGGTGGAAAAAACCTGCCTGCCTTCCGGCACCAGTGAACAGCCGGAAGCAACAATCTTTTCAGGTTTTAGCCTGTTCAGATCATTGTTCCTAAATAAAATTTCGCCGGAATTGATTTTCACCAGACCGGTAATTGTATGCAGCAGGGTTGTTTTGCCGGCCCCATTGGCCCCGATGATGGTAACGATCTCGCCCGGGTCAACATGCATGGAAATTCGTTTCAGCACCCGCAGTTTGCCGTAGCCTGCTTCTAGATTTCTAATCTTAAGCATCCGCATCTCCCAGATAGATTCGGATTACTTCTTCGTTCTGCTGTATGTTATGCGGCAGGTCTTCAGCAATCTTCTCGCCAAAGCTCAGCACCACGATCTCATCAGAGATATCCATGACCAAAGACATATCATGTTCAACCAGCAGGATCGTTATGCCGCTTTCCCTTATTTTTGTAATAAGCCGGCCTATCTCAGCCGTTTCATAAATATTGAGGCCTGCCGCAGGCTCATCAAGCAACAGCAGTGTGGGCTCGGTGGCAAGGGCCCTGGCAAACTCAACCCCGCGCTGCTGGCCGAATGAAAGATTGCTTATCTCCGTATCCGCACACTCTGCAACGCCAAGCAGGTCAAGGTACTCCATGGCCTTTGCCTTGATGTTTGTTTCCTCAAGCCAGGTCCAAGGCAGATTCAGCATGCCGGCCATAAATCCCGCC
>JAFDCT010000097.1 GCA_019312695.1 Deltaproteobacteria bacterium
CTTTATTCTGGAAGGGTTGCCCTATCTTACATTTCCTGAGGCAATGCAGAGATGGCTGCAACAGCTTCTGGAAATGCGCCCGGCACAGTTAAGAATTGTCGGGCTGTTTGCCGTGGGTATCGGATTGCTAATCTGCTATGTCACTTTGCGGACAGGCCTGTTCAACTAGCTGATTTTTTATAAGCAATTTCGAAAATACAATACTCTTGGGGGCAGAGACATATATGAGCCAACAAAGAAGCAGTTGGAAGTCAAATCTTGGTTTTCTTCTTGCAGCGATAGGTTCTGCAATTGGCCTGGGCAATGTCTGGCGTTTCAGTTACATGGCACATCAGCACGGTGGCGGAGCTTTTCTGGTGCCTTATCTTGTCGCCCTTATTGTCGCCGGCATTCCTATAATGATCATTGAATACGGCTTAGGTCACCGTGAAAAAGGATCCTCACCCCTCAGTTTTGTTCGCATAAACAGGAAATTTGAGTGGCTTGGCTGGTGGATGCCTGTTGTCGCTATGTTTGGCATAATGCTCTATTATTCGGTTGTCATCGGCTGGTGTATTAATTATTTCTTTTACGCATTCAATCTTACCTGGGGACCAGATACCCAGGGGTTCTTTTTCAGCCAGTTCCTGCAGCTGTCTGATTCTGCAGCAGCAATAGGGGGCATACGTATTCCAATTGCCGCTGCAACATTTTTTGTCTGGGTTTTGTGCTGGCTTATCTGTTATCGCGACATCCGGCACGGTATTGAAAAGGCAAGCGTCGTCTTTATGCCGATTCTTTTTATCCTTACTGTTGTCCTCGTTATATGGAGTGTTTCTCTGGAAGGGGCAAGAGATGCAATATTCAATCATTATCTCAATGCAGACTGGTCCAAGATCAACCTGTTTTCCCCTGATCAGACCGTACGCAGTAATGCGGGCAGGGTATGGGCCGGTGCTTTCGGCCAGATATTTTTCACTCTCTCGCTGGGATTTGGCATCATGATCACCTATGCCAGCTATCTGCCGGAAAAAACCGATATTGGCAAAAACGCTTTTATCACATCTTTTGTTAACTGTTTTTACTCATTTATTGCCGGTTTTGCAGTTTTTGGCATAGTAGGATTTATGGCACACAGCCAGGGGGTACCTTTTGAAGATGCAATCAAAGGCGGGCCCCAACTTGCATTTGTTGTTTACCCCCAGGCAATATCATTGCTTCCCAGTATGAATGTGCTGTTCGGTGTACTTTTTTTTCTGATGCTGGTAATTGCCGGTTTGACCTCAGGCATTTCCCTGGTCGAGGCTTTTGCCTGCGCCATAACCGATAAATTTGATTGGTCCCGCAGCAAAGTGGTGACAGTCGTCTGTCTTCTGGGTTTTTCGGGAAGTTTAATATTTACGACCAATGGAGGATTGTATCTTCTTGATATTGCAGACCATTTTATTACAAACTATGGCCTGGTCACAGGAGGCCTTCTGGAATGTTTTATCATCGGCTGGATTTTAAAAGCTTCTCTGTTGAGAAGACATGTCAGCCGCCGCGGTACAATTATACCGCCTATCTGGGATGTCCTGGTTAAATTTATCACACCGGCAATTTTAGCCTATCTGTTGTACCTATCTCTTGTCGGTGATTTAGCTGAAAACTACAGCGGTTATCCTACAGACCAGCTCATACTGTATGGTGTCGGGTGGATGCTTGTCTGTCTTGTTGTAGCATTGGCACTAACCTTTGTTCCCTGGAAACCGGAAAAATTGAAACGGCGGCACCGTCCGGAAGAGGATGAGCTTTTGGTATAAAAAGGGTGACCATAACCTTTGAGTAAACTTAGGCACATCGGGCAATTGGCCGGTATGGGAAGAATGATTAGGGCATGAATGATAAGTTCCATGAGGATGAAAACGGCTTAATACAGGTGCCCATTGACGGTGTCCTCGATTTGCATAACTTTTCACCAAAGGATTTTAATCATCTGATTCCGGATTATCTGGAAGAGTGTAGCAAAGCGGGAATTTTTCACGTACGACTTATCCATGGGAAAGGAATTGGCAATTTGCGCCGCACTGTACATGCCATCCTGGAGAGACTTCCTCAAGTAGAGAAATATAAGTTGGCAGAGGAAAAAGCAGGAGGGTGGGGTGCCACCCTGGTGGTGCTGAAACAGATATGATTTTATAAAAAAACAAGAATAATGTGAGCCATAAATTCGAAGTGTCTGGTTGATATTTTCCTTGCCTACTTTAATGCACCTTACTATAAGCAGACTTCCCAGTAATAATCGGCTACAGATATACTATCTGCTTGAATTGGTCAATTACTGACAAGGGTATCGTTCATCTCTCGAAACTATTTACATGAATAAACAACAGACAATTCCACGCATTCTGGGGTACGTAAAACCATATAAGAGTCGGCTGATAATCGCCATGATATGCATGATCATCGTGGCATCAATGGCTGGAGCGCAGGCTTATGTGGTCAAACCGCTTCTGGATGAGATATTTTTCAAACAGGACCGTACCATGCTTTTGCTGGTTCCTTTGGGGATTTTAGGGATCTTTTTTTTCAAAGGTATCTTTTATTATGTCTATAATTATCTCCTGGCAAAGGTGGGACAATCTGTTATCAGGGATTTGCGGTATATTCTCTACAATCATATCCAGTCCCTGCCACTTTCCTTTTTTCAGAAAAAACCAACTGGTGAATTGATTTCAAGAATTATCTCTGACATAACTCTGATACAGGGAGCTGTTTCAAACGTTC
>JAFDCT010000098.1 GCA_019312695.1 Deltaproteobacteria bacterium
GAACGTTCTTGAGGAACAGGATCAGGTTAATATTACTGAAGGTGATATTATTGTTGCAGGAGGCCGGGGACTGGATGATGAAAAAGGGTTTAAACTTATAAGGCAGCTTGCTGATGCTATCGGCGGGGCTGTTGGAGCTTCACGGGCAGCTGTTGATTCTCAATGGGTTGCGTATCCGCACCAGGTAGGTCAGACGGGCAAAACAGTCAATCCCAAGCTTTATATTGCCTGTGGTATTTCAGGTGCGATCCAGCATGTTGTCGGGATGCAATCTTCCGAGACCATTGTGGCGATCAATAAAGATCCCCATGCCCCTATTTTTGATGTTGCAACGTATTGCATCGTGGGTAATCTGTTTGAGGTGGTGCCGAAACTGATAGAAAAGATCAAGGAGAAAAGAGGATAATGAGTCTGGCTGGAAAAGTTGCTGTTGTGACAGGAGGCAGCAGGGGAATTGGCCGTGCTGTCTGCCTGCGATTTGCTGCAATGGGGGCCAAGGTGGTAATTAATTATGTCAGCAGGCCTGATGCTGCCGAAGAAACCAAAGCGCAGGTGGAAGCCCTCGGGGGTGAATGCTATATTGTTCAGTTTGATGTGGCCTCGGCTTCAGAAGTCCAGGAGGCTTTCAAGCAAATAACCGCTGAATGCGGCAGAATAGACATCCTGGTATGTAACGCAGGCATTACGCGGGACGGTCTTCTTGCCACTATGAAAGAGGAAGACTGGGATCAGGTCATGTCTGTTAATCTGAAGGGTGCTTTTAACTGCATCAAGGCTGGATGCAGGCCCATGATGAAACAGCGCTGGGGGCGCATAATCATCATTACTTCCGTTGTCGGATTTGCCGGCAATGCCGGCCAGGCAAATTATGCAGCTGCCAAGGCCGGTCTCGTCGGGCTCACACGATCAGCCGCCAGGGAGTTGGCATCACGATTTATTACCGTAAACTGTGTTGCACCCGGATATATTGCTACCGATATGACGGGTGAACTGCCCGAAAAGGTAAAGGAAAAAATTCTTGCTGAAATTCCCCTGGGCATTTTGGGTGCGCCTGAAGATATTGCCGCTGCTGCAGCCTACCTTGCCTCCGATGATGCCAAATATGTGACGGGCCAGGCTATTCATGTCAATGGCGGGATGTTCATGGGATAATCTGGTTTACGGGAGGTCTTGCAGAAATTATTTTGAGATTCATTTATTTATTTGGGCAAATATGCTTTATATAATCAATTAACGAGACAACAAATACTTTAAGGAGATTGAACATGTCGGCAGAAGAAAAAGTGATTGATATCATTGTTGAGCAGTTGAGCGTTGATAAGGATAAGGTAGTGCCCGGCGCTTCTTTTGTTGATGATCTTGGTGCGGACTCTCTGGACCTTGTAGAGCTTATCATGGCAATGGAAGAAGCTTTCGGTATTGAGATACCTGACGAAGTGGCTGAAAAGATAACAACTGTCCAGGATGCCATAGAACACGTGAAAAAAGTTTCGTAAGCCCCTTCTTCCTCATTATCGTTTGCAGGCATTGCATGCAGAGCCAGGTGGAACATTACCGCCATGAAACCACATGCAGCAGGTAGCAACGATTTACAGAATAACAGAGATATTTGATGGGTGAAGAGAATGAAACGTAGGGTAGTGGTGACAGGTACCGGCCTGGTTACTCCATTGGGAACCGGGACTGAAAAAACCTGGCGCAACCTGTGTGAAGGCAGGAGTGGCATCGGCCCGATTACGAAGTTTGATACCAGCGTTTTTACAGTTAAAATAGCTGCCGAGGTCAAAGACTTTAACGCTGAGGACTACATTGAGGCTAAACTGGCACGTCACCTTGATCTTTTTGTTCAGTACGCGGTGGCAACAGCAGGCATGGCCCTGAAAGATGCCAATCTGGCCATTGATGAAACAAATGCGGAGCGTGTTGGGGTATTTACAGGTAATGGCATCGGCGGTCTGACCACTATTGAGAAGTACCATCAGATTTCTTTGGAACGCGGCCCCCGCAAGATTACACCGTTTTTCATTCCCATGGTCATTTCAAACATGAGTGCGGGCCAGATTTCCATAGTTTACGGGGCCAAGGGGCCAAATCTGTCTGTGACCACCGCATGTGCAGCTGGTACTCATGCTGTGGGTGAAGCATTTCGTTCAATAAGCCGTGGTGACTGTGATGTTGCCATTACGGGAGTCAGCGAGTCAACTATCTGTCCTTTGGCTGTAGGCGGTTTTAACGCCATGAAGGCCCTGTCCAGGCAAAATGAACACCCTGAAAAGGCTTGCCGACCTTTTGACCGGGACCGTGATGGATTTATCATTTCCGAGGGTGCAGGCATGCTGATCCTGGAAGAGCTTGAATACGCCCGCCAGCGTGGGGCTGAAATACTTGCTGAAGTTGTCGGTTTCGGTCTCTCTGGCGACGGGTATCATATGGCAGCCCCGCCTGAGGATGGAGACGGGGCGGTACGCTGCATGCGGATGGCGCTTAAAGATGCGGAACTTGAGCCCCAAGACGTTGATTATATAAATGCCCATGGAACTTCCACGCCATTGAACGATGTCGTGGAAACCAGGGCAATTAAAACTGTTTTCGGCGAGCATGCCTATAAACTTGCCGTCAGTTCGACAAAATCAATGACCGGCCATATGCTCGGCGGTGCAGGCGGTATCGAATCAGTTTTCCTGGCACTCTCTGTCAAAAACCAGATCATACCTCCGACCATAAACCTGGAGAATCCTGACACGGAATGTGATCTTGATTATGTGCCTAACAAGGCAAGAGAGACCGTAATCCGGGCAGCTATTTCAAACTCCTTCGGTTTTGGCGGGACAAATGCTGTTCTGGCCATGAAGAAATTTGCTGAATAATTTTTGCAATATTCATGAGGTGATACTGTGAGGGTGGCCATAGGGTGTGATCATGGCGGAATTGATTTAAAAAATACGGTTATATCAGTTCTTAAGGAACTTGGACATGATGTAGATGACCAGGGCTGTAATTCGACTGATTCAGTAGATTATCCCAATTTCGCGAAGTCGGTTAGTTCGTTGGTAAACGACGGGAAATGTGACTGCGGTATCCTCATCTGCGGGACAGGCATCGGCATGTCAATGGCGGCAAACCGTGTACCGGGAATCCGAGCGGCACTCTGCAATGAAATGTTTTCCGCCAAGATGAGCCGCGAACATAATGATGCAAATATTCTCTGTCTGGGAGCCAGAGTAATTGGGCCGGGTCTTGCTGCGGAAATTGTGAAAACCTGGATGACTTCTGAATTTGCCGGCGGCAGGCATCAACGCCGGATTGATATGTTTTGAAAATGAAAGGCCTTACCAATTTATATACCACCTGAGCCTACAGTCACAATGTCAATTTTGAAATCTCAAGACCCGCAGGTATACAGCGCTATAAAAAGCGAACTGGAACGGCAGCGCTATCATCTTGAACTCATTGCCTCGGAAAATATTGTCAGTTATGCGGTTCTTGAGGCCCAGGGTTCCATTTTCACCAATAAATATGCCGAGGGTTATCCCAGCAAGCGGTATTACGGTGGCTGTGATTATGCAGATGCTGTAGAAAACCTGGCCATCGAAAGGGCCAAGGAATTATTCCAGGCCGAATACGCTAATGTTCAAGCGCATTCAGGCAGCCAGGCAAATATGGCAGTTTATTTTGCGGCATTGAATCCCGGTGATAAGGTTCTGGGTATGGATCTGGCGCATGGCGGTCACCTGACCCATGGCAGTCCGGTCAATTTCTCAGGCCAGCTTTTCAACTTTATTTCATACGGCTTGGACAAAAAAACAGGCACGATCGATATGGCCGATGTTGAACGTGTGGCCCATGAGCACAGGCCTAAAATGATTGTTGCCGGTGCCAGTGCCTATCCGCGTCTCATAGATTTTGAGGCTTTCAGGATAATTGCAGATCAGATTGATGCCCTTTTCATGGTTGATATGGCCCATATTGCAGGTCTGGTGGCAGCAGGGGTTCATCCTACGCCTGTGCCCTATGCTGATTATATTACAACCACGACCCATAAAACCATGCGGGGCCCAAGGGGAGGCCTGATACTGGCAAAGGAGGAATACGGCAAGAACCTTAATTCCAAAATATTCCCCGGTATCCAGGGCGGCCCTTTGATGCATGTCATTGCTGCCAAAGCCGTGAGCTTCAAGGAAGCAATGTCCCGGGAATTTGTACTTTACCAGCAGCAGGTGGTGAAAAACTCGAAAACCTTGGGTGCAGCCTTGGTCAGGTATGGTTTTGATCTGGTATCCGGTGGTTCTGACAATCATCTTCTGCTCGTCGACTTATCTAAGAAGAGTATCACAGGCAAGGTGGCTGAAGAGGTCCTGGAATCGGCTGGTCTGACAGTGAATAAGAATGCAATACCATTTGATACCCAAAGCCGTTTTGTTACCGGCGGTATCAGGATCGGCACTCCTGCGGTTACCAGTCGTGGTCTGAAGGAGCCTGACATGGAGCAGATTGCTGCGTGGATTAATCGGGTTATTATGAATCCAGGCGATGAGCAGGAAATCAGCAGGATCCGTGCCGAGGTGCGGGAATTGTGTGAAAGATTTCCCCTCTACCCGGAGCTATCTGCTGAAGAAGAATAGCTATTGGGCGCCTGTTCACTTTGATATGTCATTATATCTCCTTTCCAACCAGAAATTAAAAAAACAGCATAAATCATGAAAAAAATTACCCGTCCCTCCTGGGAGGAATATTTTATGGGCATTACAAAACTTGTAGCCCAGCGTTCCACCTGTCTGAGGCGTCATGTGGGCGCCATTCTCGTCAGGGATAAAAGAATAATCACCACCGGATACAACGGGGCGCCCGCCAGAATCAAACATTGCCTGGATGTGGGGTGCCTGCGTGAGCAGATGGGAATTCCTTCAGGTGAACGGCATGAGTTGTGCCGGGGCCTGCATGCCGAGCAAAATGCCATTATCCAGGCAGCCATCCATGGTGTAAGTATTCAGGGGGCGTCCCTTTACTGCACCAATATGCCTTGCTCCATTTGTACTAAAATGCTGATAAATTCAGGCATAGTTGATATTTATTTCAAGGAAGGCTACTCCGATCCTCTTGCCTCTGATATGCTGGCTGAAGCAGGCATTGTTCCAAAGAAATTTGGTTGACCACATCAAGCGGTCAAACTGTTTTTCTGAGGCAACTACTTACTTACTGTAGGCAGAGTTGCCTTTCTGTTTTATAATCATGCAAACGAAATCGACCATGAACAGGCAGGGGAGAATATCATGAAATGTCCATACTGCGGTTATCTGGAAAATAAAGTTGTTGATTCAAGGCTGAACAAGGAAAATACCATAATCCGTCGCCGCCGTTCCTGTGAATCATGCGGGCAGCGCTTGACAACCTATGAGCGGCTGGAAGTCATGATGCCCATGCTGATCAAGAAAGACGGGCGGCGGGAGGCC
>JAFDCT010000099.1 GCA_019312695.1 Deltaproteobacteria bacterium
CTTGACCTGGTCCTCATAACTTTCACCCAGGGGATGCAATATATTCCTGATTATCTGCTGTTCAACAGGCTGGTGTCTGATACCGGCTTTGCCGGAAGATGGGTGCTCACCGTTTATGTTTTTATAAGTGCCGGTCTTGGTATTACCATTTATCTGCTTGCCAGAAACCTGATTACACAGTTTAATAGCAGAAATATAAGATAAAACTGTTCATGCTACGGCACTAATCATATGAGTATCGGGCAATTCTTTGATTTCATTATGACATTATTTGTGTGAGGCTGGCTTTGGCATAACTCCGGGCCCCCAAAATAATTTATCCTGAAGTGTACTGATTCCATGAAGCTCCTGAAAAATCTTTTTGACAACAACAAGAAATGGGCTGAGAAAATCAAGGAGGCCGACCCTGATTTCTTTGCCAAGCTTTCCAGGCAACAGCAACCTGAATATCTCTGGATAGGCTGTTCGGACAGCAGGGTTCCCTCCAACCAGATAGTAGACCTGCTGCCCGGTGAAATCTTTGTACACCGGAATATTGCCAATGTGGTGATCCCTACTGACCTGAACTGCCTGTCCGTCATCCAGTATGCGGTTGAGGTGTTGAAGGTCAAACATATCATAGTCTGCGGGCATTATGGCTGCGGCGGGGTCCAGGCAGCCCTTGCTAAAAGGGCCTTTGGCCTTATTGACACCTGGCTCCGCCACATAAAGGATGTTTATCGGCACCACCAGGAGAGCCTTGATTCCATCACTGATCCAGATGAAAAGCTCAACCGGCTCTGCGAGTTGAACGTTATTGAACAGGTGGCCAATGTCTGTCATACCTCAATAGTACAGAAGGCCTGGGAGGCGGGCCAGGAACTGTCTATACATGGCTGGATCTACTCCATCGAAGACGGCATTTTAAAGGATCTTGGTGTCAGCATTGCCGGGGCATGTGATATATCAGAGACGTACAGGGTTAACTTGCCTTAAAGCATGGCCGCACGCATTTGACTTGGTAGTCGAAACCAAATAATCCATGGAGGAGATGAATGAAAAAACTTCCCCTGTATTTTACGACTTCCTTATTCTTCCTGTTCTTTTTGCTTCCTGCCTGTTCAGCCCAGATTCCTCCGATAAATGTTGATGCTGATAGCGTGGCAATCAAGGGTTACGATCCTGTAGCCTATTTTACCGAGGGACGCCCGGTAAAGGGCCGGCAAGAGTTCCAGCAGGAATGGCAGGGTGCCAAATGGCTTTTCGTCAGCCGGGAACATCTAACAATGTTTCAAGAAAATCCTGATAAATACGCACCCCGGTATGGCGGCTACTGAGCTTACGCCGTAAGCCGTGGGTCCACGGCTGATATTGATCCGGATGCCTGGGCAATTGTCGACGGCAAGCTTTATCTTAATCTCAATAAAGATGTTCAGAAGATCTGGGACAAGGACAGGCCGGGCTATATCAAAAAGGCCGACCGCAACTGGCCTGAGCTTTTAGGCAAATAATTGTTTCTGTTTCTGTATTGAGCCTTCACCATTGCAGATGGCTAAGCTGCCAGTCGTCTTGCTTGAGCCAATGCAGCATCAATATCCCCAATACTGATATGTTCGCGGCAAATGACTTTACCGGCCTGGTCTTAGGCAGAGACACCGACAAATCAAGCCTGTTTGCGGTTTTCTACGGTGAGCTGGAGGCTGCTTCCATGATTCGGAGTGCCCTTTAAATATCGAATGCAGGATCGTCCAGACAGTGGAGTAGCAGCCCAACTCTTTTTTCATTGCCGAGATTATCACTATTTAGTGTGATAAAAGTGTCATGACCGGTTCCAAACCTGACACTGAAAAAATAAAACCCTTTGTCATGAACATGCCGGACAGCTCAGGGATATAAAAGCATTTTCAAGTTGAAAATTGTATTATCTTCAATCTGACACCTTTTTTACTATTCTTTTACCCAAATCTGGAGATCCTTCAAATGGTTGCAATCTTTTCTCTATTCACGGTAGCGATACTGTCCCTTCTCGTTACAAGAATAGCGGCAATGGCCCTGAAGTTTACCGGTCTCTCACATGAAGTTGCACGTTTCCAGGCCCGTTCCGCTTTTTCCGGCGTCGGTTTTACCACTGCTGAATCCGAAATGATTATAAATCATCCGGTCCGGCGCAAGATCATCATGATCCTCATGCTCCTGGGCAATATCGGAATAGCAACGGTGGTGGCGACCTTAATAGCATCATTGATTTCCACTGCTGGTTCCGGGAACTGGCTGCGCAATATTTTATTCTTTATCGGGGGGATTGCTTTTTTATGGCTCCTTGCCGCGAGCCAAATAGTTGAGCGCAACCTGAACCGCATAATTTCCTGGGGTCTTACGAAGTGGACCCGACTAGAAGTTCAGGATTATATCAACATCCTGCACCTGCAGAATGAATTTGCCGTTTGGGAGTTAAAAGTGGACCCCACTGACTGGCTGGCTAACAGAACACTCATCGAGGCCGGGTTATCCCGAGAAGGTGTTCTTATCTTAGGCATCCAGCGCCAGGGAGGCTTTTATATAGGGGCACCACAGGGAATCAGCAAAATACATATCGGGGATACCCTGGTCATGTATGGCCACATTGAACAGCTTGAAGAGCTTGACCGGCGCCAAGCCGGCCCGGAGGGTGATAAGGCGCACCAGGATGCCATTGTTGAACACCTGGCAGAATTAAAGGCCCAGGCGGAGCTCGATGAACAGAAAACCCCGTAAAAAACTAAATTCAGGGAGGCACAAATGGCACGCATAGGAATACTGACCTGTTCAAACTGTACCCAGGAAACAAACTGCGCCGCTGTTGTCTGCCTGGGCGACATGCGGAAACGCAGAGGATTTTTCGAACGATACAGGAATGA
>JAFDCT010000100.1 GCA_019312695.1 Deltaproteobacteria bacterium
CACCAGGTTTGTCGCCATTGAACCCTATGAAAAGAATAATGCGCCCGACCCGGTGCTGATTACGAATCTGAACCACTGCACCATTGTGCCTGCCCTAGTTGACTGCAGCGTCTCCCTGTCGCGCTCGCCCTCCGTAGACAGGAGGGTACGCACAGCAATGGAAGAGGCCGGAATGGCGGCAAAGGCGGCACTGGTAAAGCAGCATATAGGCTACTGCCATTCGCACGGCGTGCTGGGAGTGGCTGACAGCGAGGACAGTATCAGCCTGCAACAGGATTTGGCGGAGGGAGTCAGCATTGAAATCCGGGCTTCAGGCACCGATTTTCTCAGAATCGATTATTCCGGCAGCATCGACAACGGGGAAGAACCCGATTCTTCTCTTGCCAGGAAAGACCTTTGCCTTATTCTCCAGCAGCGGAGGGGGAAAAAGGCTGTGGTTGTTGCCAATGGAGAGCAGGGGGTGCAGGAAGCGCTTGAGGCTGGGTGTGATGCCATTGAACAGGGATACGGTATGGGCGAAGACAATCTCCGGAAAATGGCGGAGAAGGATGTGCTGTGGATCCCCAGAATGCTCATGGCCAAAAACGCACTGGACAGTGCGGGCAGCGGCGGGGATGTGAATTGCCGCTTCTCCATGCGCTATGTGGCACCGGGAAAGGCTGATCCCGGCGCGGAAACCTTCTGGAAAAAGATGCTCGCCGGACAACTGGCGCAGCTCCGTTCGGCAAGAAAACTGGGAGTGAAAACAGCGGTGGGGACCGGGGCCGGAAGTGCCGGCATACTCCATGGCGAGTCAGTGGTCGAGGAGATGAAATTATTCATCAAGGCTGGCTGGTCCCTGGAAGAAACCATCCGGTGCGCTTCGGATAACGGCGCCAGGTTCTTCGGCATGGAAAACCTTGGTGTCCTGACTGTGGGGCGAAAGGCGACTTTCCTCGTTGCCAGGGGCGCGGTGCAGCAGCTACCGAGAAAACTTGCCTATCTTGAAAGCGTCTATGTTGACGGTATTAAATGGAAAATTGAAAATTATTTTTTACCCTGACCGATGTTTTTAACTATTTCGGGGTGCTTGATCACATCATATACAAGGAACGAACGCAAAAATGGCATATTTTTACTGTTGGCTTACCTTTTTAGTATTCCACTCATTGTACGAAGGGTATAAAAACTATAGAGAATACCGCAAAATAGGGTATAACAAAGCCTATTTTGAGCAAACCGGCCAGAAGATCGAATTCAAAGGGGGTATTGGCGAAACCGTTTCCTGCACCCTTGTCAGTGCCTTACGGCAGCTGATCACTCCTGTCTTCCTGCTGTCATCAACCATGTATTTCCTGCCCATAGCCATCCTATTATTTTTCATTGCAAAATAGTGTGTATTTCCAGAAACACTTTTATTAAATGGAAAATGGGAAATTCAGGACTTGCAGAACTTCTTGACCCGCTCGCCTGTGATGGAAGCTTTATCGCAGCTGCTGCCATCCTTGGGATTGCAGTCAATGAGAATGGTCATCATCCGGTCGGCCAGTCTGTAATTACCCACATCTTCCAACCGTGCCAGCAGGTCTGAGGTCAATTTGTTGAACTCAACACATTTCGCATAATCTGAAGTGGCCCGCTGATGGAGGTCGCAGGCCTTTTCCAGGTCTTTCTGTATATTGTCGGGAAGTTCTTTGGTCATCTGTTATAAATCCGCTTTGTTTCTTATCCTTTAAATAATTTTATGGGGTATCTTTTGGGGTATCGCGTATTAAAAATCCCCATTTAGATCCGGTTCTATAATAATCATTGTTATTACTCTAATAAAGGGGGAGAGTACTAAATGGAGTAGTGAAAATGGAAAATGGAAAATTTGGGGGCCGGATTTTTTTTAGATCAACCTATTGCAGGACTTCCGGGTCAGGATAACTTTGTATTTTTATTTCCCCATACTGAATTTAATTGTATCAACATAATTTCCGGAACTGTCATAGATCTTGAACGTATAATGTCCGAATGGCAGATTGTTCCAGCAGGTAAGCACTTCATTATCGCCTTTTTTATTTACGGTTCCCGTATCAACACTTTCCAGCATGCCTTCTTTGTATAGCCTGTAGGAAAATGTTGAACTGCCATACCCCGATATCTTGATGCATGGGGTCTCGCCTGCACTGAAAGCATTACGACTGGCACTGGTATTTGAGTATTTGTCCTGTTTTGCGACAGCATATATTGCCTTGGATGAACTGCGTGGCGCCGCACAGCCGCACTGCACAATCGAAAAAATCAGTAACAGGGCGAGTTTTTTCATAAAAGCCTCTATTTTAAAGGATTGGCAGCAGCAATCAGGCACTTCTATTGTGACATTCTCCAACAAAAAAAGTGTTTTGGGATTTTATAACAGACAAGAGAGTCGGCAGCTGTCTCGTCCACAACAGCCAAAAACACTAAAATCAATTTATAGAAAAATAATTTTCACTTTTCTGTCTGTCAATCGTTGATTCGTTTCCTAAATCAACAATCGTCGTCTCGTTTCTTTTGACGACAATTTTTTAATTTACTATCCCCTCCGCTGCCCTGATACCGCTGGCCCAGGCCCCGGTGATCCCCCTGCTGGTGCCGGCTCCGTCTCCCACCAGGTAGATATTCTCCGCCGCTTTGAAATACTCGTCGATAAACCGCGGTTTATTGGCATAGAGCTTGATCTCAGGATAGTACATGATGGTGCCGGGATGCATAACCCCGGGCACTATGGTGTCCAGCATTTTCATGGCCGACCAGATGGGCTTCAGGATCTTGGCCGGCATAGCCAGGCTGATATCACCGGCCGTACAATCGGGTAATGTCGGCTCAAAATCATAGAGGTCCCTGTTAAAGGTCTTAGCCTCGGACCGTTTGCCCAGGCGAAAATCGCCAACACGCTGCATGATCGGCTTGTTCCCGCCCAGCAGCATGGCCTGGCAGCCAAGCATTTCAGCAAAATCCTGGCCGCTGGCCAGAGGCTCTGTCAGGGTCACAGTTTTGAGCAGGGCGAAATTGACCATATCGTTGCGGGAGCAGGAACTACTGTAGGCGTGTCCATTGACACTGTAGTATTTACGACCGTCCCTGGTTTCGTAGTGTTCCCGGACCACATAGGCAGCGCCGCTGTTAGTGCAGAAGGTACGCACCCTATGGGGGAAATTGAACTTGGGATCATAGTAGTCCCTGACAATGGAAAAGCGTTCTTCACGGGTCTCGACCCTGATGCCGATATCAACAACATTATCCAGGAACGGGATAGCCGCTTTTGCCATGGCCCGCTGCAGAAAACGGAATCCCCCTCTTCCCGGTGCCAGGATAAGGTCCCGGTAGCCGATCTCCCGGCGGCTTGTAATGACCCGTCTGGCAGCAGGATCAATATCGTTTACCTTCTCCTCGAGGCTCACCTCGACATTGCGGTCGGTAAGTTCGTCCATGAGCCGCCTGATCAGCTCAAGTCCCCCATCGGTTCCAAGGTGTGACTGGCGGATGTCAAGCAGGCTCACCCCCAGCCGTTCCGCCCTCTTGTTATAGGTTTCCATGTCAACCCTCTGCATGAACTCGGGCTTGAGGCGCTCAATCACCATGGGCAGGTAATGTTTCGCCTGTTTGCCGGTCCAGCAGTCCATCGGGAATCCCACCGGGTAGGTGAAGTTCATCTTGCAGTCGTGCCTAAGGCCGCCGGTGCAGAGTTTTTCCTTGTCAATCATCAGGATCCGCAAATCAGGTTTCAGGTCACTGAGGCGAAAGGCCGCACCCAGTCCGGCCGGACCGCTGCCGACAATAATACAGTCATATGTCATCATGAGATGGCCCCCGTATTGCGGGAAACTTCAATTATATCAACTGTTATGGCTTAGGAATCGCAGTCAGGGGGTACACCTGTTTGCCTGCTCACAGTAACAGCATCATAGCACTGATTAATGTATCCCGTGAATATCCTGTGCTGGGTATCAATATCATCCAAGCCGATCCTGAAGTCGTCCTTTTATTTGAATAAAACTATTTTCTCTCCTCTGCTGCACCTGAAGGCGGCTAACATTTGAGCTGTCCGGTGACATAAAAACGGTTTATTGCACTGTGCGATTACTGTAAACTACTCACGGCACAAAGGTCAAACCATCTCTAGTGGAGGCAAGAAATTAAGAATGGAAAATTTAGAATGATTATCCGCAAATAACTGCTTATGATGAAATCAAGACTGATAGTGACAGCAGTGCTAGCCTTGACGATATCTCCTTCAGCTGTTATTGGCTTCAGCAGAGATGCGGGCAATGGATATGAACATACTTCATATTCCTCAATTGACAACAATAACAAGCAGTTGCCCCTCAATAACGGAAAAACGCAGATGACGATAAAGACTGATGAGGTTATTCTCTTCGATTTTGCTTCAAATGATGCAATATCGGCGTGGCGCCTAGTGAATGACACGGTAATGGGGGGTATTTCCTCCAGCCGGATGGAAAGATCGGCAGACGGTAAAGCGGTTTTTACCGGCGAGGTCTCCCTTGAAAACAACGGGGGATTTGCTTCTGTCCAGGGGCCGGAGATACAGCAGCCTTTGGGTGCGTTTGAGGGCATAGCTATCCGCGTGAAAGGAGACGGGAAAAGATACAAGTGCGGTCTGCGCACCGATGATCTGTTCGATGGTGTATCACACCAGGCAGGCTTTAAGACAAAAACAGGGGAATGGCAGATAGTCAAGATCCCCTTCACGGATTTTATCCCGACTTACCACGGCAGGCGGTTATCTGAAGACAAGCGGATTAAGCCCGGACTTATCAGAAAGCTGGGATTTCTGATCTCCGAAAGGCAAGATGGAGCCTTCCGTCTTGAGATCGACTGGATAAAGGCGTACCGGTGACCCTACAACCCGTTCAGATCACGAGGCAAAAAACAACAGTACTCCCGGGAGGAAGAGGACGATACCTGCAGTATAAAAAAGCCTCTTAAGATAAAAATCCTTAAGAGGCCTTTCGTGCAGCTGACAGGGTAATTCTTTTTTACCAGCGCTCAGTACCTACAAGCTGGCTTACATCCATGCAACTCTCCATTTCTTCTTCAGTCAGCTCGTCCTTGGTTTTCAAATTCCCTTTCAGGGCCGCAGCAGTGCAGGCATACTCCTTGCCGTCTTTGTCCCTGATCCAAACAAGAGATTCATATCCGCCTTTGTTGTATTCTTCTTCAGCCATGATGTTCCCTCCTTGTTAAGTTAACTTTTACCTTCGACCCACGTGTAATTATCTTATGGCCATATATAAAATAATTACACCTTTCAAAAGAATTGTTGAACAGAATCATCCCTATGACCGTTCCACTATGCCATAACCGTTTTCATGGTTGCGGCCATACCAAAAAGAAATAAGGAAGCCTCTCGGAATCTTACTCCAACCTCTTGATTTTTCTAAGGAATTTTTTGTTTTTCGGCACACCTTCCTGAATGTATTGTATAATACCGTTTCTATCGATTAGGAACGTTATCCTTCCTTTGCCGTAAAGATTTCTGATCGCCTTGTCTCTGTCGGAAATAAGAGGAAAGGTTATACCGTATTCCTCGCTAAATTTTTTATGGGTCTCAATCGTGTCATAACTCACACCCAGAACCTGGGTGTTCAGGTCTTCAAAGCGTTTGATATCTTTCTGGAAGGCCTGCAGCTCCGCTTTTCAGACAGGTGAAAAGTCTTCAAAGTAAAAGGCGAGCACCACATTTTTCTGACCCCGGTAATCCACCAGGTTGACCGGACCTTTGTCAGAGACGGCTTCAAACAGGGGGGCCTCGTCGCCAACTTCAAGTGCAGCGGCTAATACCGGCACAAGAGTTAATAAGCCGGTCAACAAGGTAGCAAGAATTTTTTTCATGAGCATCCTCACTTTTACGAGTTTATGTAGCATTTTAATAAAGCCTCACCAAACTGTATTATCAGAAAGGTGCTTAATTATTTTAGAATAATATGATAGCATGAGATATATTTAAAATCATATACTCAAAAAAATTTTTGTCAAAAAAAAAGACATGTTCAGTCCGTCAGCTGTGCCGGACTTCTGCACAACAAACAATATAATAACAAGGAAACAGCTGCAGGGAAAAATAGCTGAACTGCTCTTAGCGCAGAAACCGGCAGTGCCTGCCAGCCAGGATCCTGGGAGTTCCCCGTGTTCAAGCCCTACTGCCTTTGCAGCAAAACTGAT
Source organism: Deltaproteobacteria bacterium (assembly GCA_019312695.1). Lineage (GTDB taxonomy): Bacteria > Desulfobacterota > Desulfobulbia > Desulfobulbales > BM004 > BM004. Next base: position 6,193 of record JAFDCT010000100.1, read on the forward strand.
TCATACCGGGGGTCACCCTCTCTTCATTTGAACGTATTCGCCCACAGGTATGTATACTCTTTATCGTGAACAGTACGTGAAAGCAAATCTGGCTGATGCCTGGGATCTATTGAAAGACCCGGCCAATCTTGACCGTATTACTCCCGAATACCTCTGTTTCCGGATAGTTTCCCCTGTCCCTCCTGAAATGTTTAATGGACTGATAATCGAGTACCGCATAAAAATTCCATGGTTTGGGGAGCAAACATGGGTGGCGGAGATCAAGCACATCAAGGAGATGCGTTCATTTGTCGATGAACAGAGGCTGGGCCCCTACAGGTTCTGGTATCATTACCACCAGATAGACACAGAAGACGGCAGAATTAAATTGACTGACAGGGTCTACTATGAAGTCCCTTATTCCATATTCGGCAAAATCCTCCATTTACTCTTTATCCGCAGGACATTAAAAAGGATTTTTGATTACAGAAAAGAAAAGATCGCTGCAATCCTGGAAACCTAAGTGGTTTTACTTTGCCATTTCTCATAATTAAAATCATAGCGCCTCAAAAACAGGAACTCTCCCAATACACCCGGTGTAAGGTTGATCAGGCTGCACGTTTATTTTGAACTTACGGGAAACCGGTTTTTGTGCTAGAATGATTTTTACAATTATTTTAAATAGGTTATGTGGTGAATTGCTGCCTCTCCACATAAAACACAAATCTTTTAGCAAATACTATGCTGAAGATATTTCTTATCCAATCCCTGGTAATCTTCGTCTATGCCCTGACCTGGTTTATCGTCGCGCTGGTTAAGAACAGAAACGATGTTGCCGATATTGCCTGGGGCGGCGGGTTTATCTGTGCAGCGCTTACCGCATCCCTGGTCCAGGGAACAGGCAAGGCCCGGGCCATACTTGTCCTTCTCCTCGTGGTGGCATGGGGCGCGAGGCTGATGCTGCATATCAGCATACGGAACCGGGGTAAACCCGAAGACCGCCGCTACAAAGCCTGGCGGGAAGAATGGGGCAGTTCCTTTCTGGCCCGGACCTTCCTCCAGGTCTTTCTCCTGCAGGGTTTCCTGCTGCTTATCATCTCGCTGCCCGTCACCCTGGTCATTACCCACAGCGGTCCGGGCCTCAACATACTTGATGCTGCCGGTTTCTGTATCTGGCTGTTCGGTTTTCTCTTTGAAGCGGTCGGCGACTACCAGCTCCTGCAATTCAAAAAAAATCCCGCCAACAAGGGAAAGATTATGAAATACGGCCTGTGGCGCTATACCAGGCACCCGAACTATTTCGGCGAGGTGACCCTCTGGTGGGGTATCTTTCTCATCTGCCTTGCTGTACCGGGAAGCCTATGGACCATAATCGGTCCCCTTACCATCACCTGGCTCATCCTCAAGGTATCGGGCACGCCGCTGCTGGAAAAAAGATATGTCGACAACCCGGAATACGCGGAATATATAAAAGGCACAAGCTCATTTTTCCCTCTTCCCCCAAAGTGATAAGGAGGCTGAAATGCTCCACACCATCAAGGTATACTTTGCTACGCTGCCGGTCTTTCTGGCCATTGATTTCTTCTGGCTTGGATTCCTGATGTCAAAATTCTACAAGACGGAGTTGGGTCCCCTGTCCAGGGGTGCATCCGGATCGTATGAGACCATCTGGTGGGCTGCGGCCGTTGTCTATGTATGCATACCGCTTGGCATAGTACTCTTTGTTCTGCCACGGGTCACAGGTTCATCCATCTTCCCTGCAGCCCCCATCTGGGGAGCCCTTTACGGTTTTGTGATGTACGCGGTATATGACATGACCAATTATGCCCTGGTGGACAAGTGGCCCCTGCGCATGTCGGTTGTTGATATCTGCTGGGGCATTTTCATCTGCGGCACGGTCTCAACGGCTGCCGCCTATTTCGACAGATGGTTCCAGTGATAGGATGGCAAGAGGAGCCAGGAGAGTTTAGATGAAGATTGCTATCATCGGCAGCGGCATTTCCGGCCTGGTGTGTGGACATCTTCTGCACAGAGATTTCGATCTTTCGATTTTTGAGGCCAACGACTATATTGGCGGCCATACGCACACCATCGATGTCAGCTGTGAACATGGGTCGTATGCTGTTGATACCGGCTTTATTGTTTTCAACGAGGTGACCTATCCGAACTTCTGCAGACTCATAGATCAATTGGGTGTAGCATCCCAGCCGACCCGCATGAACTTCAGTGTCCGCTGCGAAAATACAGGGCTGGAGTATGGCTCGGATTCGGCCGATACGCTGTTTGCCCAGCGCCAAAACATCCTGTCCCTGTCATATTGGCGCATGGTGTTTGAGATCTTCAGGCTGCGGCGCCACCTGGTTGCCTACATCGATTCGGATGAGCCGGACATGCCCATGGGAACATTCCTTGCCCGGCACAACTATTCACAGCGCTTCATCGATCATTTCGTGGTGCCCCTGGGGGCTTCGCTCTGGTCTGCCGAACCTGGCAGGATACGTGAATTCCCGGCCCGCACCTTCGGCCGGTTTTTTGAGAACCACGGTTTCCTGCAGGCAACCAACCCAATACAGTGGCGGGTAATTACCGGCGGCTCAAACCAGTATGTCAAAAAACTTGTGTCACCCTTTGCTGATAAAATACACCTCGGAACGCCGGTTACCCGTGTGCACCGCACAGAGGAGTACGCCGAGCTTGAATTTGCCGGCCGAGCGAGCGAGCGCTTCGACCAGGTTGTCTTTGCCACTCACAGCGACCAGGCCCTTGCTATACTTGCAGCTCCGACAGAGAATGAGCGCACCATACTCGGTGCCGTACCCTACCAGGAAAACGTAACAGTGCTGCATACCGACGATACGCTCCTGCCGCGCAACCGCAAGACCTGGTCGAGCTGGAACTATGCCATTCTCTCCGGTCAGGTTGACAGGGCTGCAGTTACCTATAATATGAATATGCTGCAGAGTATCAAGGCGGCAGAAACTTTCTGCGTTTCTTTGAACATGCAGCACAGAATAGCAGGGTACAAGGTATTGGGCCGCTACCTGTATCATCACCCGGTATACCTGGAGCGCTCCGTTACGGCCAAGGCGTCGCATAAGATCATCAGCGTGCAGAACAGGACCCACTTCTGCGGGGCTTACTGGGGATATGGGTTTCACGAGGATGGTGTAAAAAGCGGACTGGCAGTGGCTGAATATTTCGGGAAAGCGCTCTGATTATGAAAAGCTGCATCTACAAAGGCGAACTGTATCATCACCGTTACCTGCCGCGGGAAAACAGGTTTACCTATACGGTATTCTTCATGTTCCTTGACCTTGAAGAGCTGGAGCATCTCTTTGACGGCTACTGGCTCTGGTCTGTGGAACAGGCAAACGTGGCCAATTTCAGGCGTGCCGATTACCTTGGGCCATCGGACGTGCCGCTCGATCAGGCAGTGCGGGACCGGGTTGAGCAGGAGCTGGGGGAACGGCCCGGCGGCCCGATCCGTATGCTGACCCATCTGCGATATTACGGCCATTGCTTCAACCCCGTTTCTTTTTATTACTGCTACGATACAGCTGATACCAGGGTGGAATATATAGTGGCCGAAATCACCAACACGCCCTGGCGGGAACGCCACTCCTATGTGCTGGGTGAGAAGCAGAACCAGGGGACGGTCTCGCGCAAGCGCTTCCGTTTTGCCAAGGGTTTCCATGTCTCACCATTCATGGATATGGACTTCCGGTACGACTGGATCTTTGAGGAGCCGAACGGATCCCTGCGAATCCATATGATCAATTTCAAGGAGGAAACAAGATTTTTTGAAGCTATACTGTCCATGCAGCGCAGTGAGATCAGTGGCCCGGCCCTGGCCTGGGTGCTGATCCGTTTCCCGGCCATGACCATCAAGGTGCTGTCCATGATCTACTGGCAGGCCTTCCGCCTCTGGCTGAAAAAAACTCCGTATTATGAACATCCATAGAGTTTTATGGGAGTTACGTCATGAGCAAGCATATCTGCAGTTTTGAGGAAAAAAAATCGACACTGTGCCCTAGCCCGTTGCATACATGGTGCAAAAAGGCTCTCTTCGCCATGTTCGCCGACCTGCGGTTCGGCAAACTGTCGGTCTACAACCGCGGCAAGCTCTATGAATTCGGCGAATCGCTGGAATCCTCGGCCATTGCAGCCGCAGTGGCCATCCATGATCCGCGTTTCTACCCTAATGTCCTGTTCAAAGGCAGTCTTGGAGCTGCTGAGTCCTACATGAAGGGGTACTGGTCTACCGACAGTCTCACCGACGTTGTCAGACTTTTTGCGGCCAATGCCGACCTGCTCAACCGCAAACTGGATGGCGGCTGGTCAAAGCTCACAGCGCCCCTGATGCGAATCTTCCACCTACTGCGGAAAAACACGACCAGGGGGAGCAGAAAGAACATCGTGGCCCATTATGACCTGAGCAATGATTTCTTCCAGCTTTTCCTGGATAGGTCCATGGCCTATTCCTGCGGGATTTTTGAACAGGAAAACTGCACCCTGCACGAGGCCCAGGTTGCCAAGTTTGACCGGATATGTAA
>JAFDCT010000101.1 GCA_019312695.1 Deltaproteobacteria bacterium
TCATTATCAAAGCCATGGCGGCGCAGTCCTACCTTGTTGATGCCGGAGACCCGCATATTTTTGCGGGTTCCGCTTACAATGATAAAGGGTGGAACGTCCTTGCTGATTCCTGAAAGACCGCCGATATAAGAATAGGCACCGATGCGGGTGAACTGGTGTATGCCAACCAGGCCGCCGATAATTGCATGGTCTTCAACTTCGACGTGGCCTGCCAGGGTGGCGGCATTGGCCAGGATGGCAGAATTACCGACAATAGAATCATGGGCGATATGCACATATCCCATGAGCAGGTTTCCCGAGCCAACAGTGGTTATACCATTGCCGGTTACCGTACCGCGATGGAGAGAAGCATATTCCCTGATCTGGTTATTGTCGCCGATAACCAGTTCGGTGTCTTCTCCCTCATATTTCAAGTCCTGGGGAGGGGCGCCGACAGTTGCAAAAGGGCCGATGATATTCTCTGAGCCTATGGTTGTAGGTCCGGTTAATATTGAATGGGCTTTGATTTGCGTGCCCCGCCCGATTCTGACCCCCTTCTCAATAATGACATAGGGCCCGACAATGACGGTACTGTCCAGTTCTGCCCCGGGATCGACAATTGCTGTAGGATGTATATTCATTTGTTTCACAAGTGTTGTATTGAGGAAGGTGGTCATCTAGACAAAGGCGGCCATAAACTCCGCCTCGGCAGCAATTGTATTGTCAACCTTGGCTATGCCTGCCATCTTCCAGATTTTTCCCTTATGCTTCAGTACCAGCATTTCAAAGATTAATTGGTCACCCGGGACAACCGGGCGTCGGAACCGCACCTTGTCAATCCCGGCAAAGTATATGAGTTTTTCACCGATCATATCCTGCAGCGTATAAAAGGCAAGGATACCGCCTACCTGGGCCATGCCCTCCAGGATGAGAACGCCGGGCATAATGGGATCTGAGGGAAAATGGCCCTGGAAAAACGGTTCATTTATGGAGACATTTTTCAGCCCGATCATGCTTTTTCCCTTCTCGCCTTCAAGTATTCTGTCTACCAGTAGAAAAGGGTAGCGGTGCGGCAGAAGACGAACAATTTCTTTTATGTCCAGGGTTGAAATATCACTAGCCATTCTTCCTCTCCTTCCTCAATATATCTTAAATTTCATAGTTGTAATAATTAGTTATTGGCGGGCATGATTCTTTTATCCGTCTCGTTCTTCCTCAGGAAAAAGTTTTTTGTGCATTGCTTCAATTTTTTTTCTCATTTCGAGCAGTTCAGCATAAAGTTTCGGCAGCTTTGCAAAAATAGTGCTGGCCTTCAACCAGTCCTTGTGGGGAATCGCAGGATATCCGGCAACCGTTGCACCCTTTTCCATATTGGAATGCACCCCGGATTTAGCCGCCACCATCGAGCCGTCATCAAGATGTATATGTCCTTTTATGCCAACCTGACCACCGATAACAACATTTTTACCCAAAGAGGCACTGCCCGCAATACCAACCTGGGCAACCACAAGTGAATTTTCACCAATCGTGACATTGTGGCCGATCTGGACCAGATTGTCTATCTTGGTCCCTTTCATGATATGGGTCTTGCCAAAGGTGGCCCGGTCAATCGTCACACCGGCGCCGATCTCCACATCATCATCAACCTGTACCGTGACGACATGAGGTCTTTTGTAGTGGCGGCCGGTTTCGTCCGTAGCAAAGCCAAAGCCATCACTACCGATTACGGTGCCGCTGTGGATGATGACCCGGGCACCGATGGTACAGGAGTGGTATACTGTCACATTGGGATAGATGAGGCAATTGTCGCCAATCACCACATCATCACCTATAACAACACCCGGATGGATGGCAACCTCTTTGCCCAGGCTGACCCTGTTGCCGATACAGGCAAAGGGGCCGATCGCTACTTCTGCTGGTATGTTGCAGTCATCCCCGATATGTGCTTTGGGGCTGATGCCGGTTGCTATAAATGGCTCCTCCAGGAAAAAAGTCTGGATGCGGGCTGCCGCCAGGTAAGGATTTTTTACCTTGATCAAGGGCTTGTCATCATACGCAAGTGCTTGCTGCACAATAAAGGCGGAAGCCTTGCTGTGTTTAAGACTTTCAAATCCTGCTGTCTTCACCAGAAAGGATATCTGACCGGGGCCTGCCGAAACCAGGTCAGCCATACCATGTATTCTGATGTCCGGGTCACCGGCGAGTTCACCTCCCACCATTTCGGAAAGCTCAGCAATCGTCTTTGTTTTTACAGCCATAGATATGTGTCGGGAAATAATTAATCAAGTTGTCTTTTTGCAGAAAAGAATAAATACCTTGTTATGGGAAGCAATTCAAGAGATCAATTGTATAGAAATACTTTCTGCCGTTTTTTTTCGAAAGCATCCAAATCAGGCTGCCATGATCTTTCCAGATCCATGATATTTTGTCCCCGTTCAAGGGCCTGGCGCACTTGCCTGTCACCCAGGATCAGATCCATGGGCAGCCGTTCAAATTCGTATTCATAGGGTGGTTTCTTGTATTGAAAGTCTTCCGGGTAGAGTACCATGACAGCCTGCAGCAGGGCCAGTGATGTACGATAGGGATGATACGTTGCCGGGTCGGTAATATGTATCTGAAATCCCTTGCAGGCGTTGCCTGCCCACTTGTTGGAAGTTGGCTCGAATATGAGCGGCCGCAGGAAGCAGCCGTCCATATCGGCTGTTTCTGCCGCTTTGCGCAGGACTGCTTCATGTTCAATAAAGGGGGCACCAAAAACTTCAAAGGGCAGGCAGGTGCCGCGGCCTTCTGAAATATTGGTGCCTTCCCAGATAACCTGCCCCGGATACACCAGCGCGGTAGCCGGGGATGGTATGTTTGGCGAGGGAAAGACCCAGGGCAGGCCGGTATTTTCATAAAGCATTGAGCGTTTCCAGCCTTGCATGGGGACAACTTCAAGTTCGGTATTAATGTTAAAATGTTTGGTGAGCAGGAGGGCCAGCTCGCCAAAAGTCAGGCCGTGCCGCATGGGAATGGGATATAGCCCGACAAAAGAGAAGCAGTCCTCCTGAATGATATTACCTTCCATATAAAGCCCCCCGACAGGATTAGGCCTGTCAAGCACCAGTACCCTTTTGCCATATTGAGCAGCAGCTTCCAGGCAGTAAGCCATTGTATAGAGAAAGGTGTAAACCCTGGTGCCTACATCAAACAAATCGATGATAAGCACATCAAAAAGGTCGAACATTTCTTTGCTGGGCCGTCGCTCCCTGCTGTAAAGGCTGTAGACCGGCAGTCCTGAAACCGGATCATATCCATGGTTTGACTCGATCATATTATCCTGTTTTTCTGAGAAAAATCCATGCTGGGGCGTGAAAAGACAGGTCAACTGATTCGGGAAATGTTGGTTGAGCAGGTCCCGGCTGTGAGAGAACCTGCTGTCAGTTGAGGCCTGGTTGCAGAGGA
>JAFDCT010000102.1 GCA_019312695.1 Deltaproteobacteria bacterium
TATGTCAACCAGCTTTTCTTCCTTCTTGGAATCAACAGTCGGAGTTGCTTCTGCAAAGGCGTAGCCGTTTTCAGCATAGAAGTCGTTCAGACGCAAAATGTCCTCACGCAGGATGATGCGGCTTAAATATTCCTCATCCCTGATTTTCAGAAGATGCAGCAGTTCTTCCTTGTCGCCTAAAATATCTCCTGTCAACTCAATGGTGCCGATCTTGTAACGATTTCCCTCGGAGATCTCGATAGTGATATAAAGCCATTCGCCTTCCTGCCTGATTTCAGGCTTTCCGACAGTTGCCTCTATATAGCCGTGATGTTGGTAAAAAGAATTGATTCTTGCTATATCCTGTTCCAGGATATCCCGTTTCAGGACACCCGATTCGGTAAACCAGTACAGTAACCCTTTTTCCTTGGTTCCCATAACCTTTAGCAGTTCTTTGTCCTTAAAGGAATCATTTCCGACAAATCTGATATCCTTTATATAGACTTTCTCACCTTCCACGATGCGGAACTCTACTTTTACCCTGTCGGCCAGGGGATAAGAAAGTTCGGTTGTTACTTCTGTATTATAGAAGCCTTTGGATTTATAAAGTGATTTAATATTGTCGACAGCCTCGCGGATTTTCTGGGCATTAAGGATGGTGTTCGGAATGACGGATATTACCTCCCTAACATCATCCTCTTTTAACTCATCCAGACCGCTGAAGATAATCTGGGTGATGACCGGTTTTTCCTTGACTTCAAATATTATGGCCTTGCCCTTTTCCGTATCGTCCACTTTGAGCCGGACATCGTCGAAGTAGCCCATTTTGAAAACATTCTTCATATCGCTGCGCAGCTGTTCAGTATCATAAATATCACCGGTGCGGCTGGAAATATTTCTTAAGATAGCGCCGCTGTCGATTCTGGTATTACCTGCCGGAGCAATGCTTGCTATCAGATACGACCTACCGGTGTATGACAGAACCTCTTTGACAATCTTGCTGATGGATTCCTTGACGTTTTCCAGCTTCTGGCCATCGAGGTAGTAAAAAGTTTGGGAGGAAGGATCGAGCAAATCGTATACTTTTATATCTATACTGATATTCTCCCCAAACCTGGTAAGTGATCCGACAGCGGCATAACTGGCATCAGGAGCTGTTTCCATGCCGAATTTATGTAATGCCTCATAGGAGGGTGGCCAGGCCGCTGCATAATCGAAGATAGTGTCCGCTTCGGATCTCTGAAGCAGTTTGAAGGTTTGCTGGAGGGCAGGATTTGCCACAAGTGCCTCTGACAGAGCGGTATCAACTGTATCTGTCAGTCCGGCTTGGTCAGTCGGGGTATTAATCTTGAAAGGCAGGACAAGTGTATTGGGGCTTTCTGCTGCCAAAGAAGCAAGAGGTGCGGTAAACAGCAGAATTGCCAGAAGAATCGTCAGGGCAAGAACAGCCTTTGAAGCAGAATTGCAAGCGGAGAGGAAAATGTTACAATGCTTCGATGCCAGGATTCGTTTAAAAAGGTATGAGTTCATGTTCTTCAGTCTTTTTTCTGTTTACACTTTAGCAGAGGTTTTACATTAATTGCTTCGTTTTGCTATAAATTCCAACTTTCAGATTAGATGAGACCAGGCCCGGGAGTGTTCGTGATACCAGGCTAGTTAGCCTTATCGTAAACAGCTTTAATAGTCAACTGCTTTAGTTTCCTGCATGGAACTCAGGCATTAAAAAGTTCAGCGACCTCATCCTGTAATTTCTTTGCCAGTTGGTGTTTGTCCTTGGGCCTGTAATTCCTGGTTTCTATAGGCCGTCCGACACGAATCTGCACCCTGCCCGGATTCATCAGCAGTTTGCCCTTCGGCAGAATGGTAAAGGTGCCGGTGATGGCAACAGGTACAATTGGCACTCCTGACTTTATAGCCAGGACCATGGCACCTGCCTTAAAGTCATGGAGTTTGCCGTCTGTGCTCCGGGTGCCCTCGGGAAAGATGATAACCGAAGTGCCGGCACTGATTTTTTGGGCCGCTTCATCCAAACTTTTTATGGCCTGGCGCCCATGGCTGCGGTCTATGGGAATATAGCCCGCTCTGCGCATGGCAGCACCCCAGATAGGTACTGTAAAGAGTTCCTTTTTGGCCAGCCAGCGGAAATTGACACCCAGAAATCCCTGCAGCACAAATATATCAAACTGGCTCTGGTGATTTGCGGCAAAAATATATGGTACCACAGGATCAAGCTGCCCGGTGCCGGTAACAGACACTTTGACACCGCTGACCCGGCAGATTGAACCGGCCCACCAGGCAGCCAACCCCTGGACAGAATCCGCTCCCCTGCCCAGGATCAGGGTTTTAAAAAGCGTAATCAGGCTGACCAGAAGAGTTAGGAACAAGGCAAAGGGGATTACGAATAAGGCCCGGAAAAAGTTAAATACTTTCATCACAACAACAGGGATTACAGAATCTCTTGCAAAGGGGCGATACCGTCTTTATGGGTGGAATCCAGCAATTTTCTGGGCGAATTCATGAATGCCGTTGCCTGTTCCACTTCCGGGCCGGTCTTTATCTGGTCCGGGTGCGATATTTTAAAATCTTTACTCCTGAAAGAGGAAAAGAGATTCAGATGCTCCCAGCGCGCAAGATAATATTTGATCAGGGAAGGCAGTTCCGTGAAAATTGTTGCTTGGGGGTTCGGATCGACAAAGCTGGAATTTTTAAGCTTATCGCAGGATAGGGTTTGTGTCTTATAAAAGTTCTCCAGGAAGATCATCTCTGCCGGGACATGGGCCTTGTATCCTATACGGTTGAACAGCTTTATTACCCAGTTCATGAAATCATTCCCGGTTTTAGCTACCCGGTAAGGGATATAAATTTCACGCGGGGTTTTAAGGTTCATATACTTTTTAATGGTCAGAATGA
>JAFDCT010000103.1 GCA_019312695.1 Deltaproteobacteria bacterium
ACCCTTGTGATCGTTCTGCCGCTGCATCAGCCTGGCCAGGTTATAGCATGCCGGAATATGGGGAGGTCTGAGGTTGGCTGCTTTTTTAAAAACTTTTCTGGCCTTATCCGGCAGGGACTGGTCCAGAAATACGGTTCCAAGTGCATTCAGCACCTGTCCCCAGCCTGGCTTTGTTCGCAATACTTCCCGGTAGCCTTTTTCCGCTTCAGCAAGCCTGCCTTCTCTGTGGGCCAATGAAGCTTTCACGAGAACAGCTTCGAAATCGTCTTTCGTGCGCTTCGGTGGAAGATAATACTTCTTTGAGTATCGTGGAGTCATGTTACGTATCTTTATTTCATCATCTTCGGTGTTGTAACTATTTCTTAAAAATTCTGATCTTACTCTCTTAACACAAATCAGGGATTTTTTTTCGTACCTTAATACAGTTATGAGAATAAAATTGCCTACCTTCTAAAATAAGGAGCTTTCCCTGGCAATTCCCTGACACTTTTCCTCACTCCTGACTTCTGACTAATATTTTCCATTTTCAATTTACTAAAGTATGGTGTCCTTCGATTTAGGTATTATGTTATTTATTGTATGTTCATTTTATGAGCATACAAAATTGTCGTCATACTTTACGAGACGACGATTGACAGCTAATGATTATCAGCATAAGAAGATTGCTGGTGATTGAAAGCCAGTTTGCCCAAAACGAACCCAAAAGGCAGCCTCTCACTTGTCTGCCAGAGGCGGGTTGTCGGCAAATATACTACTGCCGACGTTTGCCAGTGGTGCCCGGCTGGGTAAAATGGCGTAAGAAAAACATTTTAATACTGTGAACAAGACAAAAACCCTTTTAGGATCATCATTAAGACACCCCTTCTAGGGGTGGTTATTGATTTCACGGGAACGAACGTTGGCTGCAAAACAATCCCGACCCAGGCGTGAACATCCGCAGAAACCACCGGCAAAGACGGGGCCTCCGCACAAGGGAAAGGGCAGGTCCCCTGCAAAAGAGGTGCGTTCAGCCAAGGATAAGCCAATACGGGGCGAGAGGCCTCCGACTGTGACCTTTGCAGGCCTGCTGCGGCCATTGGTCGGACAGCCTGCCGGTCCGCAGGATATGGTTACCATGCAGAGTTCGCCCCTGGCCCATCTCGATTACCAGGAAGAACTGAAGATCAAGAACCAGGCCCTTGGCATGTTCTGGACCCATTTCAGACTGCCGGGCAAGCAGGAGCCGGTCATCGGTTCCCCCAAACCGCGCCGCTACCGGACCACCTCCAAGCGTAAAGCTGTTCTCAAGGGCAGCACCCTTTTTCTCCTGTTTAACGACAGGGCGCTGCGCTACCAGAAAAAGCCTTTTGTGGAGTCTCTCCTGGAACCCCTGGAACACGGCAGGCTTTTTGCATTCCTGCAGCAGAAGATCAGCGAGCCGGCCTTTACGCTGGTGGCCGCGCATCTGAACTACCTGATCATACGTGGCAGCTATACCGAGCGCGCCGTGATCTTCAATGTAGACACCCTGAACGGGCCGCTGGTCCGCAAACTGAAGCTTCTGGCCGAATACCTGCAGAAATTGCCCGACCCGATAAGCTCTGTCAGCATCTATCCGGACCCGAGCCGCTCGGATTACTACCTTGAGAAGGGGCAGCCCCCCGATATCCTGAAGTTCAAAAAACTCTTCGGCAGAACGGATCTTACTGTCAGCCACCATGGCTTTCGCTATTCCTATCATCCCACCTCTTTTTCCCAGGTGAACGAAGCCATGGTTCCGGTGATGCTGGATAGGGTCAGGGCGCTGCTGCGGCCGGACCCGGCTGGAACACTCCTGGACCTTTACTGCGGTTACGGCCTGTTCAGCCACTTCCTGGCGCCCGGCTATAAACAGGTGGTGGGGATAGATGCGGAAGGCCCGGCCATCCGGTCCGCCATCTTCAATAAAAAGTTCAATCCCGGTTCAAGGAAGGCCCGCTTTCTGGCCCGCCGCATAACGGCAAAAAGTGTTGAGAATATCCCGCTTGCCGATGATTCCGCTGCTGAGACAATCCTGCTTGATCCACCGCGGCTGGGGCCCCAGGAGGGTGTTATAGATGCATTGAGCCGGCGTGAACCGAAAAAAGTGCTCCATATTTTCTGCGGGGTGGATCAGATCCCGGATGCTCTTCGGCAGTGGAAGCAACATGATTACAGGATCAAACGCATTGTACCGCTTGATATGTTTCCCGGCACCGCAAACCTGGAAGTGCTAATCCTGCAGGAGAAGGGCAGAGGTTAAATCGGTTCGTCCCAGTAAATAAGTATCCTGGGTTCTCCATTTTCAATTTAATTAATGTGGCGACCCCGGAATTCCCAGGAATATTCACTCAGCCAGACGGTCAATGAAATCACCCAGTTTTTCATGGAAGACAAAGTCGGCAATATCATCCAGCGGCGTATCAGACTGGGTTATTATTGCCAGGATTGCCCCGTTCTGCGTGGCCAGGAGCGGAAAAGCAGCAGCCGGCTGCACGACAAGGGTTGAACCGGCAGCGATCATCATGTCGCATGACAGGGCCAGATCCTGGGCCCGTTCCAGGTCTTCCGGCACCAGGTTCTGGCCGAATGATATGGTATTGGGTTTCAGCAGACCGCCGCATTTGCTGCACAGGGGCGCACCATTATCAAGGTCAAGCTCATCTAATGTTGCATGGGCTGGTGTAATGTCATGGCACTTCAGGCAGATTACCTCCAGGTTTGTGCCATGGATATTGACCAACATATGCCGGGGAAGCCCGCTTTTTTCATGCAGGCCGTCTATATTCTGGGTGATCAGCCCGAAGAGCTTATTTTTGTCATACAGCTCTTTAAAAAATACATG
>JAFDCT010000104.1 GCA_019312695.1 Deltaproteobacteria bacterium
TAAATAGGGAGCAAGAGACCTATTTCGAAGCAACTAAATAGACCGTAGTAATAAAAAAAGTATACTTCTATGTTAAATTAAGGCAGGATCAAAATGATCCTGCTTTTTTTGGAGTGATTATCAATATCTGTAATGAGGGTGGACTCGTGTATGGTTCTTGTATCGTCTTTAGAATCACCCTAAATGACAGTTAAGAATTGGACTTGAAAAGTAATTCAATTAACAAGAAATTTGGTTTTTTGATAAAATTATTTGAATAATTAATACATTGTCTGATTCTGAAATGTTCACCCCATATCCTGAAATATTCGATTTATGAATGATGTTTTAGCAAAAACGTATAATCCTTCCAGGGCACTTTTGTTTGGGCTTCTGCAATCCTGTCTGCTGGAGGGGAATGCTTTAGGCAGTTGTTCGCTTGCGCAGCTGCGTAAGACTCTATCGCTTGATGAAAAATATTACTATGCCATGGAGTTGAGCGAGGAAGAAGTCCATAAAATACTGGAACATCATGAGGAGTGTTTCAGGAAAAGAATTACAGCAACTTTGAAAGATTAATTCTTTGCTATAAGTGAGTTTATAACGGCTATCAAAATTCTGCCAGTCAGTGCTGATTCTCCAATATTTTCTTACTGCTAAATTTTTTCAGCTCTCCACAGCAAAGTTGTGTGATAAGATTTGCTGAAGATAGTTGTTGTATGTATCTCTCTAAAAACGGTTGATTCCATGAAAAGCAAGCGGGAGATGCCTGAAACCCTGATTATCCGGCCGCCGAGCGAATACCGCAGTCTGCTTGTTCGCCTGACCAGGGGATGCAAGTGGAATCGTTGCCGTTTTTGCGGTCTCTATCCCCATCTCGGCGAACTCACCTTTTCCAGACGCATGGTTGCAGATGTAAAGCATGATATTGATCTTCTCAGGCAGCGTAATCTTAAATCCGAAACAGCATTTTTCGGTGATGCCGACCCTCTGCAGATCGGCCTGACTGAATTTATTGAAATTGCCCGATACCTTCGTTCTGTTATACCGGTCAAGCGGCTTACCTCCTATGCCCGGGCATCAACTTTATGGAAACTTAAAGAGAACGGGATACGAGATCTTGCCGGGGCAGGACTGGATAGGGTGCATATTGGTTTGGAATCCGGTGATGCTGAAACTTTGAATTATCACCGCAAGGGGCAGTCACCTAAAATGGTTGAAGAGGCTACAGAATGGTTGAAGGAGGCAGGTATTGAAGTTTCATTCTACGTGTTGCTGGGTCTTGGCGGCAGGGAAAACTGGCAGAAGCATATCCGCGAGACCGCCCGCCTGATAAATAAAACAAAGCCGGAATTTGTCCGGATCAGGCGGCTGTGGCTGTATAAGAGCAATTCGTTTATTTCCGGTCCCGAGTGTCCTCTTTATGCTGATATACGTGCAGGTACTTTCACACCGCAGACACCTGAAGGTACTGTTCATGAACTAAGACTGTTCATTGAAATGCTCGACAAATATCTCGCTACCCTGGTAATTTGTGATCATTCCAACAACTACGTGCATGTGTCAGGCAGAATCAGGGAAGATAAGAACGATATGCTTTCAGCAATTGATGATTTCTTAAGACTTCCTGAACAGGAAAGAGAGCAGCATTATGAGACTGTGGGTTCGAGGATATAATCCGTAGTTTTCAGGTAATGTATTCAACCCGGATAACAGGTTATAATGTACCTTCAGGAATTAGAAATTCAGTCCTATGAGGTATTGATATTATAAAGCAAAAGGTATTAATAATAATTTTATGTTTTATCACCGATTTAATAGCTGCCTGTAAGCAAGACAAGGAAATTCAGGGAAGCGGGAAAAAACTATGCAGGTTAAAGTCGTGTCATTAGCAAAGTGCAGCGCAACAGTACCCACCATTAATCTGGTGAAGGAAACTGCCAGAGAGCTGGGCATAGCAATAGATTTTTCGCATGTGGTGGTAAAAACCGCAGAAGAGGCAAACTTTCACCGTCTCATCGGTAGTCCGACGGTTCAAATAAACGGTATGGATATAGAACCGCAGGCAAGAGGGATAAGCCGGTTCGGAATCACCTGAAGAAGGTACGGGACATCGTCGATGCCCTCAAAAGAACTGATCAGGTCGGCATTTGCTGAGTTAAGCGGAAGTAAATCATAACATTGCTGTACCTAACAGATCTTGGCCGGGCCCAATCAGTTCAATGCTATTATTAGGGTAAACAACTTTAACCATTTATTTTATCAAGTTTATCTATTCACCGGTTGTGATCAAACGGTATTTGTGATATTTTTTCAGATAAATGACATTGTGGTGTATTCTCTTATGAACTTCAGAAGAGGAGGTTGACATGGAAAAGAAGGAGTTAAGAAAATTCCTGGCCGGACTCAGCATTGCCAGCCTGATTGCCGGTGCCGGTCTTTCAGCTGCCGGTTGCGCTTCAACAGCATGAAGTGGCGAAAAATCCGGTGCAGGTAGCATCGAAATGGAAAAGAGCTCAACAACAAAAAAAGCACCGGCTGAAAAACCTGCCGGCGGCAGTGGCTGAAGCTGATATACGGGTGCGGACGCACTCTGGTAAAAATATTGACCGGGTTTCTGGATAGATGCAGAAAAGCATCCGGAACCCGGTTATTTTATTCTGATTAAGTTTTTTTATCCAATGGAACACGATTTACAGGAAAGAAGCCGTTCCTTCAGCCGGGCATATCCGGTTTGCCGCAGACTGATGCCTGACGGTCAATGGCAGCAGGTTATAACCAGAACCGAATCTTTGGATCTATTTGCCGATATGCTCAATAATGTCGCAGCCGAGCAGCAAATTCCGGAATACCTGGCTGAACTGGCCCGGCTGGAATTATATATTTACAATCTTGAATCACAAGGTATTCAACCGGATATCTACACAGAAAAGCTGTCCATTAATCCGACTCTGGAGATTTTTGAAAATACCTGGAAAAATCTGGCCTTTCTTTTTGCTGAAGAAATGAGTGGCCCTGCGCCTGAAAAGGGCAGTGAACATGTTATAGTCTGGCATCATCCGGTAAATAGCAGAGTCAGGGTTAAACCTGTTGCCAAGGAAGATCTGCTGGTCATGAAAATGGCACTTGAGGGATTATCACCACGCGATGTTGCAGAACCGGGTAATGTCCTTACAGCTGCGTTAGAATCTGCCCTTATCAGGGCAATGAATGATGGGATTATTATCGGGCCGAAACCAAGAATAAAAAGACATTTCTTGCCGGAGAAATACCCGAATATAGACGGTTCTTTTTTCAGTGCCAGGATTTTCTCTCTCCAGTGGCATATTACCCAGGCCTGTGATCTGCATTGCCGTCACTGCTATGACCGTGACCAGTATAAATCACTTTCTTTCGAGCAGGGAAAAGACATCCTCGCTGACCTGTCAGAGTTCTGTTCATCCCATAATATCCACGGCCAGGTGACATTTACCGGAGGAAATCCGCTTCTGCATCCGGATTTTGAAAGGCTCTACAGTGAAGCCGCTGACCTTGGACTTACCACAGCCGTTCTGGGGAATCCGACAACCAGGGAACAGCTTGAACGGTTGAAGGCAATTCAGCCGCCGGCCTTTTACCAGGTGAGCCTGGAAGGATTGGCAGAGCATAATGATTACATGCGTGGCAAGGGACATTTTAACAGAGTCCTGTCTTTTCTTGATCTGCTGAGGGATATGCAGGTTTTCTCCATGGTCATGCTTACCCTGACCCGTGATAATATGGACCAGGTCCTGCCTCTGGCAGAGATTCTGAGCCACAAAACAGACCTCTTTACCTTCAACAGGCTTTCCCTGGTCGGTGAGGGCGCAAAACTCGTCAGCGTCGACAGGGATAAGTATCCGGCGTTTCTTAAGGCCTACATGGAAGCAGTTGGTGTAAACCCATGTCTCGGCCTGAAAGACAACCTGCTTAATATCCACTATTTCCAAGATGATCGGCCTCTGTTTGGGGGATGCACAGGTTTTGGCTGCGGGGCAGCCTTTAATTTTATAACAATACTTGCCGACGGTACGGTTCATGCCTGCCGCAAGTTTCCTTCACCTTTGGGAAGTATACTTGATAATACCCTGAGTGAGATCTACCATTCAGCAGCAGCAAGACGTTACCGGGAAGGAGCAGCGGAATGTCTTGACTGTTCAATCAGGCCTGTATGCGGTGGTTGCCTCGCTGTAGCCTACAGTCACGGACGTGATATCTTCAGGGAAAAAGATCCCTATTGTTTTATTGATTCCAAATATCTGCTGACTTGATTTTCTTATGGACAGGAATTCAGGCATCAGGAAGTTTGTCCGGGAAGTTTTGGGCTGTACATGTCCTGATAAGGTTTTTGACCGGATTGAAGACAGGCATGTTGGGCCTTCTGTCTCACCCCATAACAGGTGCTTAATTATCGGTGACCGCCTACTTATACATATTTGGGAGATAAGGGAGAAAGGCCAGTTTAAGGAAAATTTTCTTGCCATGCTTGAAGCCGGCAAAAGGGAAAGAGACGAACTGGGCCTGAATCGCTTCAGGGCTGTTCTGGCAGTCGCTGATACCGGTTCCAATATTGCGGATGAAGCAGCGTTGTATTTCTCTGAGTTTGCAGGCAGAGATGAACGCATACACCTCCATGTGGTTCCCGGGAATACTCTTCACACTTTATAGATTTCGGTCTGCAAAGTTTCAGGCGTACTGCTTGACAATAATCCTTGTAGTGCAGAGATTCTAATTAGGAAGAGATGTCTATATGTATTTAAAAAAAACAAAGAGACGGTAGGGGGTGACAGTCATGGAGAGAAAAGAATATGACCCCGCCGACACCGATTGTGTAGTCAGTGCTGCGAATTTTTTGGAAGTCAGCGAGTTTAATATATTCAGGGATGCATATACTGCTTGGTACGGTGTTAAAGCGCCCGAAAAACAGGTGGAAAAGGTTTTTGTTCAGTATCTGCAGAATAACAAGGTGCCGTTCTGGGTACGCAACTATGCCAGAAGTAAGGTGCCGGAAGAATTTTCCCTGGCAAACCAGATAAAGGAGGATTCACGGGTAGCGAACAGTCTGCTTTATTTTGCAACTATTATTGCTGAATATGTCCTGCTGGCCTGTTATCTGCTTATCAGATGATTCTGCCCAAAATCCAGACACACCACTTATCCTGCCTGCGCCGCTCCAGAAATGGTGGTGGAGAGGCGGGTAGTGACGCCAGAAGACGTTCTTCGCCGCCGGGCATAAAGCCTGACAAAATATATAACCCAGCCTGCCAGAAAGAAGGGTAATGGAAAAGTCCGGCAAGTAATTCATGATGCAGGTTGGCCATTAGGACGTCTACATTTGTTACAGGAAGTTCAGCTCTGAGGTCGGCCTGCTCAACCGTGATGATATGTTCAACCTTGTTATAGACAGCATTCTGCCGGGTCACCGTGCATGCCAGTGGATTATGGTCGACAGCGAGTACAGATGATGCGCCCAGTCTGGCCGCGCTGATGGCAAGTAGTCCGGTGCCGCAGCCAAGGTCTAGCCCGGTAAAATTCTTCGGAAGTTTTGCATGGCGGCTAACCAGTGATTCCAGGCAAAGACGGGTGGAAGGATGAAAACCGTTCCCGAACACAACGCTAGGATCGATTCTGATATCAGCCTGTCCTGCATCCCAGACCGGTGCTATGGTCAAAGGGCCAACCGTAAAAGGGGCAATTTCTCGGCCCATTTCCCAGTCATCGTAATCAAGGTCGGCCTGGTAAAACAGTTCACACCCTTTTTGTCGGCAAAGTTCTGCAACCTGCTGATCTTTTGGCCTGTGAAATATCAAAATGGTTTTACCGTCTTCCTGCCACATGCCGATGAGATCCGGATCATCAGGCGCTATAAAACCGCTGCCCTCCAAATGGTAGGTATAAATCCTGGCGTAACGTGTATAGGGGGGCTTGAGCATAATAAAGCTTCAATTTTAGCGTAATTTGTTTTACATCTTTTTCAGTCATTGAGTAAGCTATCGTCAATAATTGTATTACATATCAATTGCAGGTAAAGGAAATTCTGGGACAGAAGAATGGAAAACTA
>JAFDCT010000105.1 GCA_019312695.1 Deltaproteobacteria bacterium
CATTCGCAGTGCTCTTGGAAAACCAGGGGTGTATCGCAAGATAGCCAACGATCTCCTGTCAACTTAAAGTTGCGATGCCGCAAGGGCCTGTACTGTTTGATTTTCAGTAATAACAACATGTCAGCAGATATGGATGCATTCTGTTGAATCCACTAAAAATTTATGAGATGTTTTCAGCTTGTATCTAAGAAATATGAAATACGTTCACGGCTATGATCCAAGGGAAAATATTCGTTTACAAGATCAGGCTTCGACCCTTGTTCAATTACTTCATTGCGACACAAAATATCCTGCGGGAAGCATAATTCTAGAAGCTGGATGCGGGGTTGGTGCTCAAACCATAACTCTGGCCGGCAAAAGTCCTGATGCGCATTTTATCTCTATTGACATCTCTGAAAGTTCAATCTCTGCAGCAAAGAAAAAAGTTAATGGTGCAGGATATTCAAATGTGAGCTTCCAGCAATGTGACATTTTTGAGTTACCTTTTGAACCGGAATCATTCGATCACATTTTTGTTTGTTTTGTGCTTGAACATCTGGCACAGCCTCATGCAGCGCTGAATTATTTAAAACACTTTCTTAAAATGAAAGGCACAATCACAGTTATTGAGGGAGATCATGGATCTGCCTATTTCTATCCAGACAGCAAAAAGGCACATAATGCTATACAGTGCCAGGTCGAGCTGCAAAAAAGAGCTGGTGGCAATGCCAACATCGGTAGAGAATTGTGTCCTCTCCTTAAAAAGGCAGGTTTCAGTTCTATTCAGGTATCACCAAGAATGGTGTATGCTGATTCAAACAAACCTCAACTAGTCGAGGGTTTTACCAAAAACACCTTTACTGCGATGATTGAAGGAGTGCGGGATTCATCGATTGCGGCCGGCCTGATTGATGCAAAAACATTTGATGAGGGAATTAAAGGGCTTTACCGCACTGCTGAAGAAGACGGTGTCTTTTTTTATACTTTTTTTAAAGCGGTCGCGACACGGGAATAAAATACCAAACCGGCCAATTGTCCCGGTTGTCAATATTGCCAAGTGATGTGTGGTAAACGCCCAAAAGGCCGGTAATTTTCTTCATTTTGAAGAGAAAGCATACTACACCATTAAAATATCAGGGTGAAAAAAATAGCCTTAAAATGAAACCCGAAATGGAAAAATGAAAACCTTGACAATTCGCTGGCAAAGACTCGTTAATGAAAGTGGTCAAACGTGTACACGTTGTGCTGATACAGGTAGCACAGTTGAAAATGCCTATAACAAACTCAAGAAATCACTTGTTGAACTGGGCATAGAGGTTGAGCTAAAAAAAGAGATATTGGATTTCTCAATATTCACTGACGATCCGCTTCAGTCAAACCGTATTTGGATTGCAGGAAGGCCTCTAGAAGAATGGATAGGAGCTTCTGTTGGCAAAACTCAATGTTGCGATGCTTGCGGGGAGTCAGAATGCCGGACAATTTCAATTGATCAAAAGACCTTTGAAATAATACCTGAAGAAATGATTATTCAGGCTGGGCTTTTAGCAGCGGCAGAACTTTTAAAGAATGGCTTTCAAGATAAATAGTCACCATTAGTATAATTGCCGCTCCGTATAGCTGTTCCCAGATTAACAAGAAACAGTTTCCATTTTAGCAAGTCATCGCGAGTAAGCTGAAATCAACCTCCTGACACTTTGTGGCACTTGATTAACTCCGGCCTGCATTCTTATATTTTTAAGTAGAGAATACTTTATAAAAACCTCAACATGGAGGTGACTCCAATGAACGAGGTTCTGCAAAAAATACTTGTTATTAGCGCTTCAATTTTTCTCTTTATTCCTGGGTGCGCTTCATTAAACACGCCTTCTGAGATTTCAGCCGATAATAGAACCAAAGAAGTCTTCCGCGGGAATGATAGAATTTCCTTCCCGGGTTATAGTTTGTCAATAAAAGAACCGGTTGGAGAATGGGATACACAGCAAGGTCTTGGAGAAGGTGAACTTGTTTTGTGGATAAACAGAGAGAATGCCTCAATTATTGAAATTATGGCTTCAAGGGCCTCTAGAAAACTTACGTATCAAAAAATCGCATTAGAGTTTAGAAAAGCGACATGTGATTTAATTTCGCAGCAAATACCGACTGTGAGTTGTGAAATAGTGCAACAGACAATAGTCCAGTTTAATGGGAAAGAGTTCTTTAAGGTTAAGATTGCCTACCAATTGTTACATATTGGCTGGGCAGAAAAATCAATATTGTATCTCTATAAGACCGACGACGTTGTTTATCATTTTATTTTCGAGGAAGAGAACCATGACATTTATGCACCAGAGATGATGATGAGTATAATTTTTCTTGAAAACCCTGAAAAGGCACTAACTTTTCTAAATCAGAGTGGACAAATATCTTTGGTTGAAGCTTGTTATTACGGAGAAAAAGAGATTGTTGAAGAACTTCTGACCAAAGGGGCTTATGTAAATACACAGGATGAAAATGGAGTAACACCCCTTTCCTATGCAGCAGATAGAGGTCATAAGGAAATAGTAAAAATTCTTTTGGCCCATGGCGCTAATGTCAATGCAAGAAGCGATATTGGCAGTACCCCATTAATGAATGCTGCCTTCATGGGGCACCTAAAAATTGTCAAATTTCTTATTGCCAATGGTGCAGATGTAAATGCGCAATCTAATGAAGGAACAACCCCGTTAATGAATGCTGCTGCCAATGGAAATAAAGAGATAGTGGAAACACTTCTGTCCAATGGCGCTGAACTGGATGCATGTGAAATGTGTGGTTTGACAGCACTCTGGAATGCTATTTCAGGGAAGTATAATGATATTGTTAGGATATTCATTGAACACGGCGCCGATTTAAATATAAAAGCGAATGATGGTTCAACTGTTCTAATGAACGCAGTCTATACAGGTAATATCGATATTGTCAGTATGCTTTTAAAAGCAGGTGCAGAGGTCAATATAAAAGCTCATAATGGTTTAACAGCTTTAATGATTGCAGAAAGAAAGGGGTATTATGAAATTGTCAAACTGCTCAAGGATGCTGGAGCGGTGGATGAAACAACTAAGAAACCAGTATTTATTTAAAAGCAGAATCAAGAGGCAGTAAGGAATTGCACTGTATAATAATTCATTATTTCAAATATCTGCTGATATGTCCTGGCAGTGTCAAAGAGAAATGATTTATCCATTGTCCTCTGTTTTCCGGGGGTTTTTCATTTAATATGCCAGAGTATCAGCTATTTAAGGTTGCTGCAACGCAGATATACTTGTTAACTATTCTTTAAAAATTTTACTTCAGAATTACTCCGCCGCCAATTACCTCGTTTTCTTGATAAAAAACCGCAAATTGGCCAGGCGTGACAGCCAACTGCGGCTCATGGAAGACCACCCTGTATGATTTATTTTCAGGCTTCATGACGTGGGCAGGTGCGCCTTTGTGCCGGTAACGGATCCTGGTGAGAAAATCCCGCGGCAGGTCAGGCCTGTCCCCTGCCAGCCAATTCACTTCAGCAACCGACATTTCCTGCAGCAGCAGGTCATCCTTTTTGCCGACGACCACCATATTTTGAACAGGATCAAGGGCTACTACGTAGTATGGGGTTGCATCAGGAATTCCCAGGCCCTTACGCTGCCCAATGGTGTAATACTGGATACCTTTATGTTTGCCGATCTCTTTGCCGTCAAGGGTGACTATCGGCCCGGTCCTTTTCTCTTTATCAGTATATTGATCCATAAATGTGTGGAGGTCCCTGTCTTTCAAAAAGCAGACATCCTGGCTTTCTGCGCCATGTACACCGGAGAGACCCAATTCGGCCGCCATTGTATAAACATTTTCTTTTGTCTGCTCTCCCAGAGGCATAATGACCCTGGCAAGCTGTTCCTGGTTCAGACGGTGCAGAAAATAGGACTGGTCTTTTTGGGAATCAAGACCTTTAAGGAGATGAAAAGTTTCATCCGGGGTCTGGACAATACGGGCATAATGGCCGGTGGCCATGAGATCGCATCCGGCTGCCAGAATTTCCTGCAGAAGCCTGCCGAATTTAATCCGGGGATTGCAGATAATACAGGGGTTGGGAGTTCTGCCCTCGAAATAGCTTGTGGTAAAATATTTCAGTACTGTCTGTTTAAAGTCTGCAGTCAGGTCAACTACCGTCAGGGGGATACCCAGGTGCACTGCCACCTTTTTCACTCTCTCTACCTGCCGGCCCAGGTCCGGTTGAACCAAAGCCATGAAAAACCCATGGACATTATGCCCCATGTTTTTTAAAAGCGTTGCCGTGACAGAGCTGTCAACTCCGCCGCTCATGGCGACACCAACCGAGAATTTCTTTTTCTGGATTACCGGTGGCATTAGTTTGCTGGATATTTGAGAAACCATTTATATTTATAGAGCCATGCTTATCAGCATATCGAAAAATAATGAATAAACATAATTTATTATCGTAATATACAATTTATTATGCAATTATTTTGAATCATTTTAAACTATTCCTTTTAACCCTTGGTTAATAATGTCAGCAGATATCATAAAACAGAATAATCAGCAAAGAAGAACAAACCCTGAGGGTAAGATTCCTGAACTTCTGGCTCCGGCCGGCAGTTTTGAGAAAATGGTCACCGCCATTCATTACGGCGCAGATGCTGTCTACTGTGGGGGCAAGAAATTCAGCCTCCGGGCCCATGCCGGTAATTTTTCCGAACAGGAACTGGGTGAGGCGGTACAATATGCCCACGAGAAAAACATAAAACTGTATGTCACTGTCAACATCCTTGCGCACCAGGAGGATCTGGCTGGCCTGGAAAGCTACCTGGAATATCTCAGGGATATCGCAGTAGACGGAATTATCATATCAGATCCCGGTATTCTTTCATTGGCTAAAGAAATTATTCCGGATGTACCAATCCACTTGAGTACCCAGGCCAATGTAACGAATCCTGGTAATGCCCTATTCTGGCAGGCACAGGGCGTGACCCGGCTTAACCTGGCCCGGGAATTGAGCCTGGCCGAGATAGCGGAAATCCGCAGCGGACTTGCCCCAAAAACCCAGCTGGAAATCTTTGTCCACGGCGCACTATGCATCTCCTATTCGGGCCGATGTCTCCTCAGTTACTACTTTACAGGCAGAGATGCCAACCGGGGTGAATGTGCGCATCCCTGCAGGTACAGGTATGCACTCCTGGAGGAGAAAAGACCTGGCCAGTATTTTCCAGTGGAAGAGGATGAGCATGGGACCTATATATTCAATTCAAAGGATCTGTGCCTGTTGAATAAGCTGCCCCAGTTGGTCAGTATCGGCATTGACAGCTTAAAGATCGAAGGCAGGATGAAAAGTGTTTATTATGTCGGGGCCGTTGTCAGGGTATACCGGGCTGCCCTTGATTATATTACAGCAGAATTAAAAAAAGGCCTGGCAAGTATAAGGAGTATAAAGCTGCCCCCGGTCTACATGGAAGAGCTTATGAAGGTGGGAACCAGGGGTTATACGGAGAATTTTATTTTTGAGCCGCCTGGGGCTCATGATATGCTTTATGACAGGCCGCGTATAGACCAGAAGTATGTCCCGGCTGGCATGGTAGAGGATTTTGGCAAACCATTGCAGAAAGGAAACTGGCTCAGGATAGAGGTAAGGAATCCTTTCAGAAAAGGGGAGCATCTCGAATATCTCGGCCAGGATATCAACGCGGCAGCATTTGAAATAAAAGAGTTGCTGGATCTAGATGATATCCCGCTGCAGCAGGCGAATCCTGGAAACGTTGTAAAAATAAAATATGATCCGGCGGTTGATATTGCCTGGGAAGTGAACGGACTGCTTAGAAAGAAAAAAGCCGGTTAAAGGCGAAAATCCTTTAACCGGCGCGCTGAAAGCAAAAGCCAGATTTTATATTTAAAACAGGTAGAAGGCTTGTAGTTTTACCTTCATGCACGATGAAGTCAACAACCTTTGATGCCTCAGCTCCCGCTTTTAGAAGCTTTACCGGCTGCTGCAGCTTCGTTGTCAGCCGTAACCGAAGCCTTGGAGCCCAGAATGTGCTGGCGGGACACCTTGACGCGGATATTGTCAGCAATTTCAAGGGTCACCACAGAATCTGTCAGCCCCGTGATCTCCCCATGCAGACCGCCGCTGGTCACTACCTGGTCTCCTTTTTTCAGGTTACCCAGGTATTTCTGGTGTTCTTTGGCTTTTTTCTGCTGGGGCCTGATCAGCAGGAAATAAAAAATGACAAACATTAAAATTAACGGAAACAAAGGGCTGCCGAAAATTCCACCCTCAGCCCCCTGTCC
>JAFDCT010000106.1 GCA_019312695.1 Deltaproteobacteria bacterium
GAAATCCGCCCTTGGTATGAATTTCAATAACCCGCATATGAAAGGCCGGAGCCGCCCTGTGGTAAGGATTCCGGCTTATAAATGCTGTGTAGGCTGAAGCGGCATCAGCATACCTGCGTTTGTCGAAGTAGAATTCGCCAAGGTTGCTGTATATGCTGTCTTCGTAGCTACGTTTGCCCTGTTCTGAAAAATATTCGACTACCGAATCGGGGCCGCCAAGATTGGAAAAACTAAGACTGATAACCCTGAAAGTGTCTTCCAGCCTCTTGCGCTCCTGCTCGTCCTCAATCTGGGTGAAATCGTATCCCTGGGTGACCTTGTGGTCCAGGAGTGCAATGAAGGGGTGCAGGGCATCTTCATAAAGCTCCTGTTTGTAGAATGTCCAGCCCAGCTTATAGAGGGCCAGCTCAAAAAAAGTTGAATGAGCTGCCTTATCCACGATACTTGAATAGGCATCTTCTGCTTCCAGGTAGCGTCTGCGTGAAAAATAATATTCGGCCCGGCGGAATTGGATCTCGGCAATATATGATGAACCGGGGAAATCCCTGAACAGCCGCTCCATGACATCAATTGCTTCATCAATCTGTCCGAGTTCTTCGTAGGCGCGGGACATCTGGTAGAGAACCTTATCATTATGCTCATACAGTGGATATTCGTTGAGCAGCTTCGTATAAAGGGCAAGGGCCTCGCGCGCACCTTCCCTTTCAAGATCATTAATTCCTTTTTCTGTCTGCCCGCTTTCAACTCCGGCCATACCGTCCCACTGCTCAAGTGGCGCACGGTGCTCAAATTCCTCCTCAGATTCGTCAAAAACTGGTACAAAAGCGGATGCGGGGCTCTCCTTCCTCACCATTTCTAAAGTATTCCCGGTGCTGCCCTCTTCCCGGGCAGGCACTATCTCTTCCTGAGTTTCACCTGCAGGGCTGCCGCCTTCGATAAGGCAACCGTATTCCTTCTCGATTTTCAGGTCAGCTAGGCGGCGTAATGCTTCAGGGGTCAAATCCGATTCAGGAGAATTGTTCAGAAAGTCCTGATAGCTCAGCATGGCCTTGTCCAGACCGTTTTCAACCTTCTCTTGCTTGAACTCGATCTGCATATGACGCAGTTCAGCTATGGTTCCTTTATGGCTTGCGGGCTGACACGCAGCAAGTATCAGAGAAGCCACATATATCAAAAGCAGGATACGATTCATTGT
Source organism: Deltaproteobacteria bacterium (assembly GCA_019312695.1). Classification (GTDB taxonomy): domain Bacteria; phylum Desulfobacterota; class Desulfobulbia; order Desulfobulbales; family BM004; genus BM004. Next base: position 1,196 of record JAFDCT010000106.1, read on the forward strand.
TGAATCTCCCTCTCCTGGTTTAAGATCCTGGAGGCCCGGTCATAGCTGTCCGCCATGGCAAAACGAGCCTTTATCTGGAATTTTGCAAGCCGGTCACGGCGCCTGCTCAGTTCATTTATGGCCATTGTTTCAAGCATGTGCCCCTGACGTGCCATGAGGTTATTGACTTTTCCGTAGGCCTCCCGTATCCTTACGCGCTGGATGCGGATTATATCCTTGTAGCCTTCATAACTCTGGGTGGCTGCCTGCCGGGTCCTCACAAAGGATGTGTACTGTTTTTTTAGAAAATCCACTTCATGATCCAGTTCAATGAGATGCCTGTAGGCCTCTGTGAAACGCTGGTCATATTCCGTATATATGTGCCACTGCAGCACTCCCCGCAGTCTTTTGATACGGTTTCCAGCGTTTCCAGGAACAGCTGAGCCTTCGTTGAGTACTCTTTGTTCCAGTAAACTGATCTGTTCATTGAACACACGCTCTGCAGAGGTTGCCAGATAGTCGGGCCGCGGGACTACCAGCATATTTTCCAGGCGCTGGGCAATACGGGCGCGCTGTTCTAAGCGCAGGCGCATCTGCGAGTCAAGTTGCCGGAATTTCCGGTCGATAACAGGAAGTAGCGGCTGGTAATAGGCCCGACGCAGTGCAATAATCTCCACGAAAGCATCCAGGGAGCCCTGCCAGGTTTCCAGCTTCCGCCGCAATTGCTCAAGGTCAAGATAATTTTTCAGGGATTCCTGAAAATCATGGCCGGCCATCAACTCAAGCAGATAATACGTCTCAGGGGTCTGGGGGAGTTTACGCAGCTTGACAACCCAGTTTGAGTCCTGTTTCAGCTCTTCACGCACCAGGGCCTTAAGAAAATGGCCTTCACGGATGCTGCTGATTGACGCATCCAGCTTCTTGAGTTCGATCCCGAAATGTTCAAGCGCGCTGCTGTACATCACAGCCGCCCTGCTGTGCACGTTGATCTTGCCGTAGGCCTAAGGAGTTGCAAGCATGGCTTCCTGCACCGAGGCGTCGGTAGCCCCCCTCTGTGCCAGGATGCTCCAGGGTACTACTGCCCTGTCGTATTTTTCACGAGAGGCGTCAGCCCATCCGGAACCTAACAGGGCCCGGTTGGAAAATGGACCGTCCAGCCGCACCCGGTCGAGGACCTCCTTGGCGCTCTCGAATTTGTTTTCCTCCAGCAGTTTTGTGCCGAGAACCAGGTTCGATTTATCCTTGACCGCCAGGGTAAGCTGATCCTTGGAGTCAATCAGGCCGGCACTGTCAAGAGAGGCCCTGCCTTCCTTTTCCTTCCCTTCCCTGATAAGCGCAATGCCAAGATTATAGTCGGCAAAGCCTTCCAGGCTCTTGGTCTCCCGAAGTTCCTGCAGGATTTGTGCAGCTTCAGCATAACGGCCGTTTGCCATGAAGATCTGGGCCCGCAGAAATTCCAGGTCATTGCGGATCTCCGGCGGCACAGTGCCGCTGATTCGCTCCACGGCATACTGTGCATTGAGCGGCTGGTTCTTTTGGAAGTAGATCCGGGCCAAACGGAAAATGGCCTCATTACGCACCGGTTCCTCGACATTGCCCTCAATGACAGCCGTAATGGCCCGCCCGGCCCGCTGGTGCATGCGGTATGCAAGTTCAAAGTCACCTACGGCAAATTTGGCTTGATTGACATGGTAATAAAGGGTATCACGTTCAGGTTCATCCACTCCCTGGTGCTGATTAAGCTCGGTGTCAAGCCGGGAGATGGCATCAAACCATTCACCCCGGTAAGCATTGTACAGAGCTTCACCGAAATAGAGGTCCTTCAACGCACCCGGACCTGACATTTCGGCGGCGGCCGGTGAGACTGCAAACAGCAGCATTATCAGTAAAACAGAGAACCGGTACATGTTTTACATATCCTTAAAGGTAATATTGTTGTCGGCCAGGGATATCTCAACAACCTTGGGACCTACGTCCTTGCTGACTTTGAAAATCCCTGTTTCCTGGAAATCGCTGCCGCCTGAAGATTTGCCCTGGATGGAAACCTGAAGGTCATGAGCACCTGCCATGATATTGCCGGTATAGATGCGCTGAACCCCACCCTTCTGCAGGGCCTCCAGCTCTTTGAACGTGTAGATGTGATGGGCCACCGGCTTGCCATCCAGCTGTATCTCGACCGAATCAAGCCGGAAGGTCTCGCCTTCAGCCAGCGACATGAATACCGCAACATGGGTGTTGGAGGGATACAGCAGTCTTTCTTCAAGCTGGTTGAGCTGTTCGGCAATGGATAAAACATCCGCCTTGATTTCCTGGACCTGTTCATCCAGCCCCTTGATCTGCTCCCTGGAGACCTCCTGTCCCGAGGCGGGGATACGAATAAAAAACAGAGCAATTAACATGACAAAACCCGCCAAACGACAGAACTTGAGGGATCCCTTGGTTTCTTTCTTCATGCAATTCTCAAATCCTTCTTTCCATAATTTCATTTTTTCATCTCCATTGACCCTGAAGTCTTCAGCCAGCAATACTTCAAGCCTAATACTTGCCGATCAGATTAATAAATATCCCCTGGTGTTTATAATCAAGCTGGGTAAGATCATCTGAAAAATCACTGAAATTATAACCGGCCCCCAGCTTGATATGGTTGCCCAGGTGGCGGTATACCCCCACCAGAGCGCCGCTGCGGCTGTCTTCGGCATCTGGCAGCTCAAGCCGGCGTGCCTCGACCAGCACATCCCAGCGGTGCATCATATGCCAGTCGGCACGCAGCACGATGAGGTGGGCCCGGCTCAGGAAAAAATCGGGATTCGCCCTGTCCTGGGCCAACTGGCCGTATCGGTAGGCATACTTGCCTCCCACGCTTAAGCGGGTCGTCAGGTCATACATGACATCCACGGCTCCAATGTGGCTTCGCTGGACATACTCTGCACCAGCCCCGGTTCCTGTCACTTGGCCGGGAGAAGGCAAATTGTAAAAGTAGGTATACTTGATGAGTGCATTCAGCCTGTCATGCCGAACCGGCCGGTAGGCATAGCCCAGTGATGCTTCGGTATAATCCCCGTTGTCTTCATCCCCCTTCGAACTTTCGCTTACGGCATAATTGAATTTACCGATGATCCGCCCATCCTCGGACAATAGGTATTTCAAGCTGTTTTTAAACAGCCAGCTGGTGCGTTTTGAGAAACTGGCATCCACCGGGGATTCAATCTCGTCAACCCTGTA
>JAFDCT010000107.1 GCA_019312695.1 Deltaproteobacteria bacterium
GAGTTTGACCTTACGCTCACTCACCCCGATCACTTCCCAGTCACCGCCCCTGGGACCTCCTGCTATATGTATTTTCTGCCCGACTACCATGGGATAGGGTTTAAAAAAAATTACTGTATGCTTTGCCATGCTTTTCCATCCTGTTTAGTAAATTTTGGTAAATACAATTATTGCTGCTCATTCGCATCAATTGTTTCTGTAGCAAAATCACGGCAAATATTGCCCTGCTCTTGACAAATGTATATATAAATAGAATACACCAACAACCCGCGAAAAGTATCCGTTTCTTTCAATTTATAGAAATTTATCAGGAATAATGGTGCATGGCAATGGATAAACAATGGTACCAGTCACTTGCAGAGGCAGGAATAGAACTGGAGATGCTAACAACCGGCACCTGTATGCAATTGCTTACAGAAAAAAGTGTTGAACTTCTGCCTCTGCTGGATGCGGCCTTCAAGGTTCGCGAACATTTCCATGGCAGGGAGGTCACCGTCCATATTATCAACAATGTAAGCAACGGCCTCTGCTCTGAAGACTGCAACTACTGCCCGCAGTCAAAAAGCAGTTCCGCCGAGATTGTTGCCTATACTGAAAAGAGCGAAGAAGAAATAATAACAGAAGCGAACCAGGCATATGAAGCAGGAGCTCATCGCTATTGCATGGTGTACGCCGGCAGACGGCCAAGCAGGGAGAGAACGGAACGTATCGCCCGGCTGGTAAAAACTATCAAGGCCCACTATCCTATTGAAGTCTGTGTTTCGGCCGGCATCATGGATGAGGTCAGCACGAGACTGTTAAAAGAGGCCGGCCTGGACCGTTTAAATCACAATCTCAACACTTCAGCAGAGCGTTATGGCAGGATCTGCACAACACACAGCTTTACAGACCGCCTCAACACTTTAAAAGCTGCCCGCAGGACAGGTCTGGAAGTATGTTCCGGTATTATTGCCGGCATGGGTGAATCAGCTGAAGAACTGATTGATTTAGCCATGCTGCTGCGTGAGCTTGAGGCCAAATCCATTCCCATCAATTTTCTGCTGCCCATCAAGGGAAACAGGCTGGGAGAACCACAGAATCTTTCCCCTGAATATTGCCTGAAAATTCTTTGTCTGTTCCGCTTTCTCAATCCGCAGGCCGAGATCCGCATTGCGGCAGGCAGAGAGTATCATCTGCGTTCTCTCGAGGCCATGAGCCTTTATCCGGCAAATTCACTTTTTATGGACGGATACCTCAACACCAAGGGAAAAAGCCGTAGAGACACCCTGCAGATGATCATTGATGCTGGTTTTACTATAAAGTCAGACAAATCAGCAGAAGAACTGCTGTTGCATGAAGGTGAAGATATCGTGGAATATACATCTACAACCCCAGGATTAAAGTCCGATGCCGACCTGCATCCTGCACGCCAGAATGGATTGAGTTAATGATTAGAGACAACAACAAACTTAATGATCTGACAGATACCAACTCTCCTGTTGAAACCCTTGCTGAGATAAAAAATATCCTGCTCCTGGTCGACCCTTCCCTTGACCCGTCACCAATCGAAAAGATATTTGAGGATATCATCCGTATCTTCAACGGAGAATTTCCCGGATACAAGGCCAGCAATACAAAATATCACAACCTGGAGCATACCTGTTCAACCGCCCTTGCTGCTGCAAGGCTCATTCATGGTATGCATGTCCAGGGACAGGTTTTCTCCCCAAGGCTTGTTCAAGTTTGCCTGGTCGGGGCACTTTTTCATGATACGGGGCTGATACAGACCGATGAAGAAGTAGAGGGTACCGGTGCCCAGCACACCATCGGCCACGAGGATCGTTCAATAGCCCTCATGGGAAAATATCTGGCCGAAAACGGTTTTTCGCAGGAGGACATCCGCGACTGCGGCCATATGATCAAGTGCACAGAGCTCTTCTTTCCCATGGCAGATATACCATTCGACTCTGAAGAGGTGCGGACCATGGGCAAGGTTGTTGGAACCGCCGACCTGTTTGCCCAGATGGCAGACAGAAATTACCAGGAAAAACTGCCTCTGCTTTTCATGGAGTTCCAGGAAGCCGGGTTGGAAGGGTTTGAGACCCCCCTGGAGCTTTTCAAAAAAACCGAGGAGTTCTATCGCTCGGTGGCACGTAAAAGGATGAGAAATGAACTGGAAGGAGTACCTTCCGCAGCTCGCTACCATTTCAGGGAGAGGTGGAACATTGACAAAAATCTTTACGAGGAATCAATCAAGTACAATATAAGACGCATGAAGGAAACTGTCGTGGAGTCTCTTATGCAACTCAACATCCTTTCAGGAGGAGGTGAAAATTAGCGCGAAATCTTTATCCTGAATCAATCTATTAACCGGAAAAAATATATTGCACAGGTTGGATTCCGAGAGTGCCAGGGTGATATGTCCCGGTGATTTCCCTTACATAGTTGCCTGTTTCAATATCGCGTTCGTCAAGGTTAATTATTTCCTTTTTCATATAACTGCCATCACCCTCTTTTTCCAAAATGCAAACCAATGGCCTTTTGTAAAATTCCTTGCTTGGAGAGCTGACAACCAGGGCCAGTTCGCCGGTGTCCAGTCTTAACAGGGTGCCGATCGGGTATACCCCGAGAATGTTGATGAAAACCTTGATGAGGGTGGGATCATAGTCTTTACCGGCACGATCGAACATGTAGCCAAGGGCGCGGTCCGGACTCAGCAGGGATTTCCGGTAGTCCCGTGATGATGTTAAAGTATCGTATTTATCTGCGATGGAAATAATCTTTCCAAAAAGGGTTAACGGGTTTTTCCAGTCGGTATGAGGGTAGCCGGAAAGGTCGTATTTCAGATGGTGTTCAAACATTGGCACCACGATTCTGGCCTTGCTGTCAGGGGAGGCTTTGAGTATCAACAACAGTCTGGCACTGTTCAGTGAATGCTCCTCAATCAGTTTTAACTCACTGGTATTCAGCTTATCCTTTTTGTGCAAAACTTCGGTGGGGATCTCAATTTTTCCAAGGTCATGAAAAAGGGCACATATGCCAAGATTAACCAGATTACGGCGTGAGAGGTTGATACGCCTGCCGATGCACATGGACAACATGGCAACATTTACCGAATGTGTGAAGGTGTAGTCGTCAAATACCCGAAGTGTGCTGATGGCAGCATAAACTTCGTCATCCTCGATAAGATTCGTCA
>JAFDCT010000108.1 GCA_019312695.1 Deltaproteobacteria bacterium
GCAGTCATCTACTTTAAAAAAATTGTTGTTCATGTCTTTGTGTAAAAAGGAGATTCTCCAACCAGCTGATCCCGAACCGCAACAGGTTCAGGTCATCGTTGAGAATCTCAGCATGTTCTTCCGGGCTCAGCCCATACTTATCTTTAAATGCTGCAGAAGCGACCATTTTACGGAATTCCTCAATTTTGTATAATGCCAGCATAAAATTATCTTTCTGTTCCCGGGTGAAAGTCATACCCTGATGGATCTGTTCGTGCTGCAGCAGGCTCAAAACCGCATCATTTATATTATTATAATCATTCAGGCCCTGGTTTTCGAACCACTCTGAAACGGTATGGGAATCAGGCTCTGTAAACCCCTGGCAATGCTCCTCGCGGACCAGAACGTGAATCTCATGCACCTGACCGTTTGCATCCAGCATGGTTCCCCGGCCAACAGGGTAAGCCCTGCAGGCTCCCGGCCTGCTGTTATAAACCCTGCAGCCCCTGGAGGAAATGAAAGGGCAGCTGCCCCTGCCGTCATTCACCATACCAAGATATAACTGCGGGAGGCCTCCTTTTTCATCATCCTCCACAACCACATAGTGGTCTATAAACTCAGCAGAATGCATTTTCAGTTCTTTGCTGAGGCGCAAGACATCATATGGTGTCAGGAGCAGCTCTAATTCGCGGCAGCATTCAGTAAAACAGGCCATTTTCGGATGACATCCGAAAGAAAAGCGTTTCCTGCTGCAAAGCCTTGTTACATTGTCCGGGAATGGCATACTCAGATAAATAAAAAACAGATCACTGCATCTGGCCATTTAGCGCGGTCCTGATGCAAGATTTTTAAAAGTGTTGCAGAAATAAATTGCCGCTACTCTTTTTTACAAACCCTTTTTCCACAAGATGAGCAGGGGGCTGGCAACAAACACGGAAGAGTATGATCCCACAAAAACTCCGACCAGCAGAGCAAAGGAAAAATCATGGATAACAGTTCCTCCCATGAAGAACAGCGCAAAAAGAACCAGGGTAGTGGTAAGGGAAGTGACAAGAGTTCTGCTTAAAACTTCATTAATACTCAAGTTGATGGTGGCCGCCAGAGATGTTGCCTTCGCAGCACTCTGCTCAGCCTTTTTTATATTCTCCCGGATCCTGTCAAAGACCACAACCGAGTCGTTGAGGGAATAACCGGCCAGGGTTAACAGTGCTGTGACGATCAAAAGGGTGATCTCGATGTTCAACAGCCAGCAGACGCCGAGAACCACCAGGATATCATGAAATGTTGCGATGGCAGCCGCCACGCCAAAGCTTAAGTCAAAGCGCATGGCCAGATAAAGAATTACGCCGAATAAAGATATGGCAATGGCCTGCAGGGCCTTGTTGCGCAGCACCTCGCTTATTGATGAACCGATTGCCTCCTGGCTTTCCATGACAAAGCCTTTTTCCAACAGGTTCTCAGCAAAAATTTCCGATATCTGTTCCCCGAGATTCAAGGCCTTTTCCTCTGATTTTTTAAGCCGCACAATAAGCCTGTTTTCATTCTCCACCTGCTGCAGGTTAACGTCACCCAGATTATTATCGCTCAGGGCTTTACGCACTTCCTGCAGGGTAAAAGGCTGTTCAGCATGGTACTGGACAAGCGTGCCGCCCGTGAAATCAACCCCTAAATTTGCCTTGCCCCGGGCAACCTGGACAAAGGCTATGAGCCCGATCAGTACCATCACACCTGAAATTGAAAATGTAATTTTTTTCAACTGTATGTAATCAAACCTGGGTGTCCCGATGAATCGGAAAAAGGAGAGGGGCTTGAGCAGGCGTTTGCTGTGCAGGACGTCATAAACCAGCCTGGTGGCAAAAAGTGTTGATATCAGGTTGAAGATGATGCCGAGGGAAAGGGTGACGGCAAAGCCCTTGATGGGGCCGGTACCAAAAAGGAACAGGGCCAGGGCTGTGATCAGGGTTGTGACCTGGGAGTCGACAATAGTCCAGAATGCCTTGTCATACCCCCCCTCAACACCTGACTTTACAGACTTCCCGATGGCAAATTCCTCCCGCATACGCTCAAAGATCAGCACATTGGCATCCACCGCCATACCGACGGATAAAATGATGCCGGCGATACCCGGCAGGGTAAGCGTGGCGCCTAAGGCTGCCAGTCCGGCAAAAAGCAGGAATATGTTAATAATGAGCCCAAGGTTTGCGATCACTCCTGACAAACGGTAATAAATCATCATAAAGGCCAGGACCAACACGGTGCCAAGCAGACCGGACATCAACCCCTTGTCAATGGAATCTTTACCCAGGCTGGCGCCAACGGTCAGGTTCTGGATTATTTCCACCGGAGCCGGCAGGGCACCGACCCGCAGGACAATTGCCAGGTCTGTGGCTTCCTCGTAAGTGAAATTGCCGGATATCTGGGCGGAACCTCCCAGGATCTTCTCCCTGATAACCGGAGCTGAACGGACAACTTCATCCAGGATAATAGCAAATCTTTTACCCACATTCTTTTCCGTAACCTGGGCAAATATTCTGCCGCCGCGACCTGTCAGGTCAAGACCGACATAGGGTTCGTTGAAGGTGCCCCCTACCCTGACCTGGGCGTTCTTAACCATTTCGCCGGTCATCATGACCTGGCTTTTGATCAACAGCGGCACCTTGGATTCAGCCCCGGTCTGCGGGTCAATATTTCTTTCAAAATATATTTCTGTTCCTTCCGGCAGTTGATTCTGCAGGGCAAGGTTCAGCTTCTTTCTGCTTTCGCCCATTTGCCACTTGCCACTGCTCTGTGCCTGGCTGATCAGCTGCCAGGGATCAACCCCTGATTCTTCATCTAGCAGCTTAAACTCCAGCTGCGCGGTCTGGCCAATGAGGCTTAGAGCCCTTTCAGGATTTTTGACACCGGGGAGCTGAATAACGATCTCATCCGTACCCTGCCTGATGATAACCGGCTCCGCAACGCCAAACTGGTCAATTCTGTTCCTGATGATCTCCAGCGACTGGGTTACCGCGTTTTTTCTTATAAAATCAACTTCTTCCCCTGTTAAGCTTAAAAAGATGCGGGGGAATGAACCCTCTTCCGCCTGGATATCGATCTGAAGATTGGGAAAATCATCTGTTACCAGTTCTTTGACTGTATCCAGAACACCGGTGTTCGGCAGGGTCAGTATTACCTTATGCGGGTCGCCGGAATTTGTCCGCACCGCCGTGATCTTTTTTTCGGCCAGCCCTTCCTTGAGATCGCTTGCCGCAAGATCAAGGGTATTCTCAATAGCTTTTTCCAGGTCAACCTTCAGTACCAGGTGCATGCCGCCCTGTAGGTCAAGTCCAAGATTCAAACCGTCAGGGGCGATATACTTACTTATCCATTTTGGTGCGCCTTTATAAAAAGTGGGGGTCAGAATGACTCCCGCAATGAGAAGCATAAAAACTAAAACCGCTATTTTCCACTTGAGGGTCCTGTTCATCCAGTAAACTCCTTAACTTTCACAAAAAATTATATGGTCATCCGTGTTCAGGGTAATTTACATACAGAGTTTTTGGTAAAATATTGAGTCTCTCATGCCCTGAAATAAAAAATTTTTTAATTTTGCCACTAAATCAGCAGGTTTTCTTATATTCTGCGAAAAAGAAAATGGCGATTATACCTTAGATGCCAAAAGTGTCAATTCGCAATTACAGAAAGAGCTTGGCGAAATATGCCTTAAATCTATTAGAATTACATCCGGTTTATGGTGGCAGCCATACAGCCGGCACCAAAGCCGTTGTCGATATTGACAACGGCCATGCCGGGTGCACAGCTGTTCAGCATTCCCAGCAGGGCTGTAATACCGCCAAAAGATGCGCCATAACCGACACTGGTCGGAACCGCAATAACAGGTTTGTCGACAAGCCCGGCAACCACACTGGGTAAGGCACCTTCCATGCCTGCGGCGACGATGAGAACGGAAGCCTGATACAGCAGTTCTTTTTGCGAAAGCAACCGGTGAATACCTGCGACGCCCACATCATAAAGTTTTTCCACATCATTGCCCAGGTATCGGACTGTATGAAATGCTTCTTCGGCAACTGCCATATCTGAAGTTCCGGCGGACATGACAAGGATGGTTCCCCTGCAGCCATGCTCAATTACTTTGTCAGTATTTCCAACCAGCAGTCGTGCGGTTTTATGGTAGTCTAGGCCTGAAATTGTATCACGGATATGCGCCGCTTTTTCCTGGTTTACCCTTGTAGCCATCACCACACTGGGCCTGTTGAGCATGGCTTTCATGATGGCAGCAATCTGTTCAGCACTTTTGTCCTCGCCATAAATGACCTCGGGGAATCCGGTTCTTAGCGTTCGATGATGATCAATACAGGCGAAATCCATAGATTCAGATGGCCAGTGTTTCATCTTTTTTATTGCTTCTGTAATATCACAGGAGCCTTTCCGCACCTGTTCAAGAAGTTTTTTTAAGTTTTTTTCGTCCATATTACCTTGGCACCAGGGCCCTCTTATAGAGTTAGCAGTTTACTTTCAATTATTTTTTTCTGCCAACTGGGGTGCAGCATGCAGATATGTTGCATTCCAGCAGCAAGTTTCCTACAATACCGAAGATTCTTAAACAAAGCTAATTTTTCAAAACCTATAAACATTATCACAAAAACCTCAACTGATAATGAAAAATAACTTTGCCATGCACTGGGCTGCACGGCTCGCATTTATTACCTCTCTGACGTTGCTTTTGGCAAAATTCGGGGCCTATTACCTCACCGACTCGAAAGCAGTGCTGTCCGATGCCATTGAGTCGATAATAAACGTGGTGACCGCCGCTTTTTTGATGCTTTCAATATCTGTCAGCAGCAAACCGGTGGATGAAAACCATCCCTATGGTCATGGCAAAATTGAATCATTCTCAGCAGGACTTGAAGGCGGTCTTATCATCATTGCCGCTGTTGTTATTTTTTTTGAGGCCGTGCCGGCGTTTTTTTATCCGCAGCCGCCGAGGAACCTGGGGCCCGGCCTCTATATCCTTGGAGGTGCCGGTATAGTTAACCTGGTGGTTGGGATGTATTTATTGCAGGCAGGCAGAAGATACAAATCAGAAGCCCTCAGCGCTGATGGCAGACATCTTCTCACCGACTTTTATACCAGTGCCGGGGTTATTATTGGACTCATGCTTTATCATCTCAGCGGCTTTCTCTGGATCGATCCTTTTGTGGCCTGCCTGGTGGCGCTGAATATCCTTATCCCCGGTATAAAACTTTTCACCAACTCCTTCAAAAACCTTATGAATGAGGCAGATCCTGAACTACTTGAACGCATAGTGCAGGGACTTAACAATATCAAGAAGCCCGGCTGGCTGTATCCGCACAAATTAAGGGCACTGCGCTCCGGCAGGTATCACCATGTCGATCTTCATATATCTCTGCCGC
>JAFDCT010000109.1 GCA_019312695.1 Deltaproteobacteria bacterium
CAGGACTGAGCCAAAACCGTTTGTGCTGCAAAAGTCCCGGGGAGATTTTGCTGTCAACTACGAGTTGAATGTTTACTGTGATGATACCAGGCATATCATGCAGCTTTATTCTGACCTGCACCGGAATATTCTTGATGTGTTCAATGAGTACAACGTCCAGATCATGACCCCGAACTACGAGCATGACACCGAAAAGCCAAAGCTGGTGCCACCGGATCAATGGTTTGCGGCGCCGGCGAAGAAATCATCACAGAATGCCGGAGAGAAATAAATGAATAGCGGTCCAGCCCCCAAAATACTTGGAAGATAAATCCCCTCAGCTTTATTTTTAGGTATTACCTATTTTCATTATCTTGAGTATTAGGATTCCGATCTCATAAAGCAGGTAGAGTGGACCACCCATGAGCAGCATGTTGACGATATCCGGAGTCGGGGTCAGCAGTGCCGCCATAATGCTAATTATGAGCACCGCATAGCGCCTGTTCCGTTCAAAGGCCTGCCGGGAGATAAGACCAACCTTGGCGGAGAACACCATGAAAATAGGGAGTTCGAAGATGAAGCCGAAGGCCAGGATAAAAATCGAAACAAAATTAACGAATTTATTGATTGAGATCACTGGCTTAAGCTGTGAAGACTGGAAGCCGAGTAAAAATTTTACGCCGTAGGTCAGAGTGACGCTGTAGCAGAATCCGGCACCCAGGTAAAACAGGACTGTGGTAAAGAGAACAAACCAGGCGAGGGTTTTTTCTGAAAGCTTGAAAGGTTTGCCCAAAGCCATCCAGAGGCAGTACATGATGCCTGGCATCAGGACAAAGAGGGTTACGAAAAATGACAGCTTGACATGGGCCAGAAAAGGTTCCGCCACCGTGAAAAAGGCAAGTTCCTGATCCAGATGGATCTGCAGAAATTGCAGAATGACCGGAGAAATTAGGTAAAGCCCGGCAGTTCCAAGTATGACGGCCAGGCCCATGAGCCGGATTGATTTCCTGAGTTCGGACAGGAATATGATGAGGTTGCTGTTTATTTCCAAGGGTTTTTTCCGCAGAATTACTTTTTAGTCATTGTAAGCCAGACTTTGTACCAGAAAATATACTGTTGTGCTTGTTAAAATGGGACTATAAAATGAAATTTTACTTTGTTGGAACACTGGTATAAAGGTTTATTGACGCAATACACTGAAGTCAAAAGGGGCAATTTTTATAATAATATCCCCATTTACAGATTGACAGCAGCAGGCTGTTTCACTAATAGTATTGGCCTGAATCACGTGCAAATCTCACCTGTCTAATGAGGGTTAAATACAAAAAGGCGGATTATTATGCTTGAGCTGCGTTTCACCAGAGAGAACCTGGAGCTAGTCAAGGAGAAGACAAGACTGCGGGGTATTAAAGACTCCAGGCTGGAAGATTTCGAGGCCGTTGATATTCAAAGAAGGGAGCTGCTGGCAGAATTGGAAAGTCTGCGAAACAACCGGAAAAAGGTGTCAAGTGAAATAGCGGAACTCAAAAAGCAGCAGCAGGATGCCGAATCCCTGATCCTGGAAATGCGCCAGGCGGGAGAACGTATAAAGGATCTGGAAAAAGGGGTAGCCGACATTGAAATGGATCTGCAGGACATCGTCATGGGAATCCCCAATCTATGTGATGATTCTGTACCGGTTGGCAAGGATGACACTGAAAATGTCGAACTAAAAAAATGGGGCAAAGTCCCGGAATTTGCCTTTGATCCCAAACCCCACTGGGAAATAGGCGAAAACCTGGATATTCTTAACTTTGAAAGGGCCGCAAAAATTTCCGGGGCCAGATTTGCCCTTCTCAAGGGGTTTGGCTCCAGGCTAGAACGGGCCCTGATCAATTTCATGCTGGACCTCCATACCCAGAAACATGGTTATATAGAGGTATTGCCGCCGTTTATGGTGAACTCTCCCTCCATGACTGCCACCGGGCAACTGCCGAAGTTCGAGGAGGATCTCTTCAAAATAACCGGCTGGGATTTTTACCTGATTCCCACTGCCGAGGTGCCGGTCACCAATATTCACCGTGATGAGACCCTGGCGGAAAAAGAACTGCCCGTCAAGTATTGTGCCTATACCCCGTGTTTCCGGTCCGAGGCAGGATCATACGGCAAGGATACACGCGGGCTCATAAGACAGCACCAGTTTGACAAGGTGGAACTGGTAAAATTCAGCCGGCCTGAAGATTCTTTTGATGAACTTGAGTCCCTGCTAGCCGATGCCGAGGAAGTGCTGCAGCTTTTGAATCTCCCGTATCGGGTAGTCACGCTGTGTACAGGTGATCTGGGATTTTCGGCTGCCAAGACCTATGATATAGAGGTATGGATGCCTGCCCAGGATAAGTACCGGGAAATCTCATCATGCAGCAACTTCGGGGATTTTCAGGCCCGGAGGGGAGGGATGCGCTACAGGCCCAGGAACAGTAAAAAAAGTAGGCTGGTGCATACCTTAAACGGCAGCGGTCTGGCAGTAGGCCGCACCCTGGCGGCCATCCTGGAAAATTTCCAGCGTGACGACGGCTCCATATATTTGCCGGAGGTCCTGGAACCCTATTTTGAAAAAAGGTTCTGACCTGAGTAATGATTTAGTTGTGACTGCGGGCTACGTTATTTCTATCCTGTTGCCGCCCTTTTTCTTGACCTGATAGAGTGCGGCCTCAGCCCTTCTGAGTAACGCATTGCTGTTCTGATCTAAGTCCATGACCGAACTGATGCCAATGCTTATGGAAAAACGGATCTTTTTGTTTTCATAAGGCACGGACATTTCCTCAATATTGGCCCTTAGACGTTCGGCAATGATCGCTGCCCCCAAACTCGGAGTGTTTGGCAGCATAACCACAAACTCTTCACCGCCGTATCGGGCAAATAGATCAGACTGCCGGATATGCTTTTCACAGAATGTGCCGAACTCTTTCAGGATAACATCGCCGCACTCGTAGCCGCAGGTGTCATTGATCTTTTTGAAGTTGTCGATGTCGATGAGCAGGACAGATAGCTTGGCTTTATATCGTTTAGCAATAGCAAACTGTTTTTCAAATATCTGCATGAAGTATCTTCTGTTGCAGGCGCCTGTGAGAGCATCCCTTCCCGACAATTCTTTCAGCTGTTCTTCCAACTCTTTTTTATCGGTAATATTGATCGAAAGCCAGATAACGGAATGTACTTCATCATTCTTGTCTTTTATCGGGTAGAAGCGACCTTCAAACCACTGGCTACCCCTGAGATCAACCTCTGAAGAAGCAATAATATCAGCAGAGCCAAGCTGGTATTCAATGGTTTTCAGACTGTTGTCATCTATTGCCTCTGAAATTGTCTGCTTGAACCTGTCAGCCAGGTCTTCCTGTATAATATCGTGGATGTTTTTGCCTGTGATGAACTCAACACTGCGAAAGAGTGACCGTTCCTTGCTGCCGATGACATGGAGGAATTTACCGAATTCATCAACCACAAAGATAGGATCAGGCAGGGTTTTGGCAGTGGCGTGAAGCTGTTGCTCTATGGCAATAAAGTTTTGCTCAACTGCTTGAAGTTTCTCCCACATATCCATCTGGTCACCTTTTAGAGAGTTTAAGAAACAAATGTTTCGTCCGACAAGCAAACCCAAGATATCAAAATAACAAAAAAATACGGCTCGTGCGAGAAGTTATCGAAAAAAAATACCAAAATATGTCTGCCGTTTATCCTGGAAATTTGTGGGATCATTTAGCGGCAGTTTCTTTGTTAGCAGATGCAGAACTTGCACGCTGTAAGTTTTTTCTCCTGTTTTTTTCCTCAATAATCTGCAAATATTTCTGCAGGATCTTTTGTTCGTGCCAGCCTTTTTGGGGGCAGATAGAGGCACCCGTAGAATCAAGTTTACTCTGCTTGGTCCCAGCCAGCTATACTTGTGATGATGGGAACTCCGAAGGGAACCGTACCCAGGGTTTCCGGGGCAACCAGCCGCTGTCTTTCCTCTCCGGTCAGAAGATCATTCAAGGAAATGACAAGGAGAAGTATACCGCCTGCAACCATGAAATCCGGAACAGTTATATTAAGAGCTATGAGGATGGTGGGATCGACCGCTAAAAAGACCAGGCCTACAGCAGAAGCCGTTAAAGGCGACTGCACCTGGACCCTGCGTTGCTGTGAGGAGGGCAAGGTATCGGTAAGGCTGATGAAGATCGGCAGGACGCCAAGGGCATCAACTGCGACAAAAAGAGGCACAAAACAGAGGAGAGAAACTTTCATTTATGCCGGTTCATCCATGGCCTGGTGTTGGAAAATTGTTTAACCCAATGTTCAGCTCGGGTTAGTGTTGTTAATATCATGTAATTCATCTTTGTAAAAATTAATTGATAACAACATGTTAAATTACTCAAGTGCCAGTTCGATAAGCCGATCGAGAAGCGCTGAAAAATCAAGTCCAGCAGCAGCAGCAGCCTGGGGCAGCAGGCTTGTCGGTGTCATACCAGGGATAGTATTTGTTTCCAATATATATATATCATCGTTACTGATTATCATATCCGTGCGGCTGTAGCCCCTGAGCTGCAGAGCACGGTGTGCGGCCAGTGCGCAGTTTTGGGCCCTGACCGTCAGAGGCTCATCCAGCTCTGCTGGGCAGATCTCTTTTGTGGCGCCTGGCTGATACTTTGCTTCGTAATCAAAGAATTCGTATTCATCACCCGGAATGATTTCAACAAGGGGGAGTGCGGTTATCGTATCATTACCTATAACCCCGCCGGTTATTTCCCGGCCGGAGATGAACTCTTCAACCATCACCTTGTGGTCAATGGCAAAGGCCTTTTTCAGTCCCTCGGCTATATCCTCCTCAGAACGCGCGATGGTCATGCCAAGGCTGGATCCCTGATTTGCGGGTTTAATAACCAGAGGCAAGCCCAAGTGTCCCAGGATTTTACTCGGATTGTCAATATCATCCTGTGCTGCCATATACCATTCAGGTACTTTCAAGCCGGCGTTCCGGTAAAGGATCTTGGCGAGATTTTTATCCATGGCAATAGCGCTGCCCAGGACGCCGGAACCCTGGTAAGGTATGTCGAGAAGGTCAAGGAAACCCTGGACGGTACCATCTTCGCCGAAGGGGCCATGCAGGAGAATAAAGGCAACATCCAGGGAATCGGCTTCAGCAGCCAGTTTTGCGAGATCTGTTGCCGGGTCGTAGCGTTTTACGCCATATTTTTGGGGATCCAGGACTTTGGCAACTTCTGCCGCTCCCTTGAGCGAAACCTCTCTTTCACCTGATTTGCCGCCGGCAATGAGAGCAAGTCGTAATTTTTTCATAGTAGGCACCTGTTGGATTAATTGAGATTTGAAAAAAGAGTTCCAGCTGTCTTCCAGACGGACCAGGTTATAAATTATTAGTCAGCAAAAACTTGAGACACTTTAAGTTGCAACAGCAAAAGTAACAAAAACAGCAATGTCCGGAAATCTGCCTGCTTGATACAAGCAGAATAATAGCTTCGTCCATACTTTTCAATTGGAATTGGACATTGACATTTGAACCATATTTTTTCATAACATTGGTATATATGAATAAAAATATTATAAAAAAGCTGCAGGATATTGTCGGGGCCAAATATCTTGCCACGGCCCGGGAAGATCTCATGTGCTATTCTTATGATGGCACTGGCCAGGAATATATGCCTTCAGCTGTTGCGTTTCCCGGTTCCGCCGCAGAGATAAGTTCCATTATGAAGCTTGCCAACCAGGAGCTTTTTCCGGTAATTCCCCGGGGCGCTGGGACGGGAATGACAGGGGGATCGCTGCCGGTTGCAGGCGGTCTGGTGCTGGTCATGAGCCGTTTGAACAGGATTCTTGAGATCGATGCGGAAAACCAGGTGGCAGAGGTTGAGCCGGGGGTTATAACCGGACAGTTCCAGTCTGCCGTCAGAAAACAGGGGTTATTTTATCCGCCTGATCCGGCCAGTCATAATTTCTGCACCATGGGAGGTAACGTTGCCGAATGTTCCGGGGGGCCGAGCGCAGTCAAATACGGGGTGACCAGGGATTATATCCTTGGCCTAGAGGTTGTCCTGCCGGATGGTAAGCTTCTGCATACAGGGGTCAGAACCGCAAAAGGTGTGGTCGGCTATGATCTCACCCGTCTCATTACTGGTTCAGAAGGGACTTTGGGGATTATCACGAAAATTACTGTCAGGCTGCTGGCTTTGCCAACACATAAGAAAACGTACCTGGTATTGTGCGATAGTATCCGGCTGGCAGCAGTACTTGTTGCTGAGATCCTCAAAAGCGGTATTCTGCCAAATACCCTTGAGTACATGGATCAAACTGCCCTGCATGTTGTAAATGATTACCTGCCCCTTGAACTGCCCCATAACACCGGGGGGCTGCTCCTGGTTGAGGTGGACGGCAATGAGAGGTCTACAGAGGAACAGGGTGAAAAGCTTTTGAAGCTGCTGGCAGACCGGCAGGCATATCCAGGCATTCTGGAGGTGCGACAGGCCAACAATGACAAGGAGGTGAAGGATCTCTGGAAAGCCAGGCGTTCCATTTCTCCCGCTACTTTTAAACTCCGGCCCCACAAAATATCGGAAGATGTGGTGGTGCCAAAAACAAAAATCCCCCGACTCGTGGATTTTACCGAAAAGTTGTCCCGGGAACTGGGTATGATAATTTTAACATTCGGCCATGCGGGTGACGGCAATATCCATGTCAATATCATGCTGGATAAGAATGATCCTGAGGAAAACCGAAAAGGGGAGACAGCAAAAAGGAGATTGTTTGAATATGTCATGTCTCTTTCCGGCACGCTTTCCGGAGAACACGGCATCGGTATCACCAAGGCTCCTTTTCTGGGTCTTGAGCTTGATGAGGCCTCCCTAAAGCTTATGCGGAATATCAAGAAAGTTTTTGATCCCAACAACATTTTGAATCCGGGAAAGATTTTTGCAGAGCACAATGATTCAGCCGCAAAAACCCTAAAAACAGCGAGTTCCCCCTGATAAAATGAAATTGTTCGCGGCAGGAAACATACTATGCATTATGAAATGTATGACGCAGAGAAAAACCATTGACAGAAATTGTTTTTGCCTTTAATATCTCGGACTTTCGTCCGGGAAATATATTGTTATATCAGGATAATTCTGTTATTATAATTAGTTGTTAACCATTTATTAAAAAACGTGGAGATAAAATGATAGAAGTTGAAGTAAAAGGGGATATTGAATATGCCATACGGCAGCTGAAGAAAAAGCTGCAGATGGATGGTATCAAGCGTGAGCTGAAACGCCGGGAGTACTACGAGAAGCCCAGTGAGAAGAAGCGTCGGAAGCAGGCGGAAGCAAAACGGAAAATGCGGAAATTCAAGCATCGCAAAGCATAGACATAATATGCTGATGCGGGCCCGCTTCCATTGCTGATGAAGAACATGGTAAATGGCTGACAGGGCAAGAAAAAAAAATGAGAAGCGCTCGCCTGCCGGGGGGGGCGTCATCCCTTCTTTAAAGCATAACCTACTTTATTCCTACCAGGATCTTTTCATAAAGTATCTATCAGCAGAACGGCGATTGGCGCCAAATACCTATAATAAGTCCTACCGTTACGACCTCAATAAATTTGCAGATTTTCTTCAGAAGCGGGCTGTTAAGGACATCAAGCGCGTAGACAGGTCTACAGTAAGGGATTATATCTCCTGGTGCAGGAAAAGACATTTGTCATCCCGCTCCATTTCCAGGGGGATATCTGCCCTGAAGGGATTTTTCCGCTTTCTGCTGGCTGAAAAACTTATCGATTCCGACCCGACCTCCATGGTTGAGCATCCCAAAC
>JAFDCT010000110.1 GCA_019312695.1 Deltaproteobacteria bacterium
AGATGACATATTCTTCATCTCCCCGTCAAGCTAAATGGTTGATACTGTTTAAGTAAAAAAAGTCCTTTGCAATTGAATCGGTAAATGTGAAGTCTGCGGCAGGGGGTGTATGAAAGTGTTTTGTGATGTGCTAATGGCGGAGAAAGATAATCCATTGAAATTATTTGACAAGAGACATAGGATAAAGAGAAATAAATTCGGATTTTTTTATTTGTTGCCCCTTGCCGTTAACAATATAGGGTATATGAAGTAAATATGGCACTTCGATTTTTGGAAATAGTGGTCCCTGAAGAAGCTACCGGAGAAGTCCTCACAATCATTGGAGAGGCAAAGATAACGAATTACTGGATCACTTGCAGCTGTGAGAACAGAAGTGTTTTCAAGATGATAGTTGCGGCAGGGAAAACAGAAACCCTCCTTGACACGTTTGAAAAAAAATACGGCAGCCTGGAAGATTTCCACATGGTGCTGCTGCCGCTTGAGGCCTCGTATCCCACCACCAAAGACATTGAGGAAAAAGCAGGGGAAGTCAGTAAAGCCGAGATTGCCGAAAAGGAAAAAGAACGGCTCCGGGTCAGCAGGCAGGAATTGTATCACGAAGTGTTTGACAGTTCAAAACTGACCAACACCTATATGGTAATGGTCGTGCTTTCCGCCCTTGTCGCGGCAATCGGTCTTATTAAGGATAATGTTGCCGTCATTATCGGCGCCATGGTTATTGCGCCGCTCCTTGGGCCCAATGTGTCTCTCTCCTTTGCAACCACCGTGGGGGATAGTTCCCTGGGCAGAAGCGCCCTTAAAACAAACCTCATCGGTATATTGATCGCTTTTGGAGTGTCGCTGGGCCTGGGTTTTTTTTTGGTGATAGATCCAGGTCTTCGTGAAATAGCATCAAGAACAGCTGTAAGTTACGCGGATATAGTCCTGGCACTTGCTTCCGGTATCGCTGCTTCCTTATCAGTTACGACCGGAGCACCTGCGGTCTTGATCGGCGTCATGGTTTCCGTAGCTCTGATGCCGCCTCTTGTTGTCTTCGGCTTGTTGCTCGGTTCAGGCAATGCCATACTGGCAATCCAGGCCCTGGAACTAGTAGCCGTCAATATGATCTGCATCAATCTGGCAGGGGTCGTCACCTTTCTGGTCCAGGGCGTAAGGCCGCTGAACTGGTGGGAGGCATCAAAGGCAAAAAAAGCCACGCGCTATGCTATTATAATCTGGATTATCCTGCTTTTATGCCTTATTGCTCTGTTGATGTTTTCGCAATAATAATTTAACTGTAGGACTCCCATCGTTATGCAGGAAAAGTCTGGAACAGGCACCATTGAAGAACTGGTATCAAAACCATGGATACTCTCTCCGGATCAAATCCTGGCAGCATTGAATTGTGATCCCCATGAAGGCTTGAGCACCCAGGAAGCAGGCAGGAGAAAAAGACAGTATGGTTCTAATATCCTGCAAGAGGTTAAGCCGCATAGTTCTCTGGCAATTTTCATTAACCAGTTTAAAAACCTTATTGTCTACTTTCTGGTTGCCGCAGCGATTCTTTCCTTTGTTCTCGGTGACACTATAGAGGGTCTGGCCATTGTCGCGGTAATTCTCATTAATGCAGCCATCGGCTTTGTCACTGAGCTTAAAGGGGTGCGCTCCATTGAAGCGCTGCGCAAGCTGGGCATTGTAAATTCCAGGGTCAGACGCAATGCGATTATTTCAGAAATCCCCGCCCAGGATCTTGTTCCCGGAGATATTGTTATTCTGGAGGGCGGTGACATCATTACAGCTGATTTGCGGATCCTGACCGCCTCAAAGCTGCAGGCCGACGAATCGCCGCTGACAGGCGAATCGGTTCCGGTAGTCAAATCAACAGCGATTCTTCCCGCTGAAACCCCTCTGGCAGAAAGGGCTAATATGCTATTCAAGGGTACAGCAATCACCAGGGGATCCGGGGAAGCGGTGGTTGCAGGAATTGGCATGAGCACGGAACTGGGCACGATCTCTTCGCTAGTCCATGAAACAGTGGATGAGACAACGCCGCTTGAGAAAAGGCTCAATCAGCTTGGCCATTGGCTTATCTGGGTCAGTCTTGGAGTTGCCGCCCTGGTCGGGGTAACCGGCATAGCAGCAGGCCGTGATGTTGTGCTGATGATTGAAACAGGCATAGCCCTGGCGGTCGCCTCCATACCGGAAGGATTACCCATAGTTGCCACCATTGCCATGGCCAGGGGTGTCTGGCGCATGGCTAAACGTAATGCCCTGGTCAAGGAACTTGCTGCCGTGGAAACACTGGGCGCAACGACAGTCATCTGTACTGATAAGACCGGAACCTTGACGGAAAACCGGCTTACAGCAACAGCCCTTGCCCTCCATGATGTTTATTTGCGGATAAATATAAATGCCGGGCAGGAAGGCGAAATCCTCGTCTCTGAGGAAGGAGTAAAATTTTTGCCGGCTGAGTATCCTCCGTTGCTGCGGGCTTTGGAAACCGGTGTGCTGTGCAATAATGCCGAACTGCCAGCAACAGAAAAAGGAAAGGGACTTCAGGTTGTGGGTGACCCCCTTGAGGTTGCCTTACTTTCCCTCGGGGCACGATTTGGTTTGACCCGTAAAGGCTTGAATGAAAATTTTCCCGAAGACAGGGAAGATGCCTTTGATTCTGATACAAAAATGATGGCTACCTATCACCGTCTGGAAAACGGTTACAGAGTAGCAGCCAAAGGGGCCCCGGAAAGTATTCTTGCCGGCTGCCATGCTATAATGACCCAGGAAGGCCAGCAGGGAATATCCA
>JAFDCT010000111.1 GCA_019312695.1 Deltaproteobacteria bacterium
CAGTTGGTTTGCGCGAGCGGGAATAACTCAGTGGTAGAGTGCAACCTTGCCAAGGTTGAAGTCGCGAGTTCGAATCTCGTTTCCCGCTCCATTATTTTACAGCTTTTCTCACTGGAATGGTGCGACAGTTGTCGGGCCTTTTTTTATTGACAGATTAGGGATATCGCAATATAAATTATAAGTTTATACGCGAGCTGACTTTTTATGCTCCGGGTTATTTTTCCGGGCTGAAATTTTAAAAGAAAAAATTTTCAGAGGTTAAAACTTCTTCCTTCTGAAGATCTATAAGAGACGTTTGTTGAGGATAGTATCATGAAAACCTGTCATACTCCGGTAAAGGAGATTGAAAGGAATTGGTTTGTGGTAGATGCTGAAAATAAGGTGCTTGGGCGCCTGGCATCTGAAATAGCAACCCGGTTGCGCGGCAAGCATAAACCGAATTTTTCACCCCATATGGATGTGGGTGACTTTATCGTGGTTGTAAATGCAGAGAAAGTTAAACTGACCGGCAATAAGCTGGACGATAAAATGTATTATCGCCACAGCGGTTATATGGGGGGCCTTAGCGAAATGAGAGCCAAGGAAGTACTTGAGAAGAAGCCCACCGAACTTCTCAGGAGAGCTGTAAAAGGCATGCTGTCGAAAAACAGTCTGGGGCGCAAACAACTTAAGAAGCTTAAAGTCTATACTGGTGGCGAGCATCCGCATGCGGCGCAGAAACCTGAAATGCTAGAAATTTGACACAGTCGCAAAAAGTTTAACTGTGGCATATACAGGATCTGAGTAATATGGATTGTAGGGTTCAACTCGGGCCTTCTGGGTGAGGCCGACAAAAAAGTAAAGTACAGAGAAAGATGGAGAGCAATTAATGGCTGAAAATAGATTTTATGCAACCGGCAGAAGAAAAACGGCTGTGGCCAGGGTATGGATCAAACCGGGAGCGGGAAATATTGAGGTTAATAAGCGGACGGTTGAGGAATATTTTGGTGGCGGTTTCATACGGCACAAGATTGAAAAACCATTTGCCACGACCGAAACCCAAGAGCAATATGATGTCTTTGCTACCCTGAAAGGCGGTGGCAAGAATGCTCAGGCAGAAGCTCTGCGCCATGGTATTTCACGGGCTTTGCTGGAGGTTAACCCTGAATACAGGCTGACACTCAAGAAAACAGGACTTTTGACCAGGGATCCGAGAGCCAAGGAAAGAAAGAAGTATGGCCAGAAAGGGGCCAGGGCAAAATTCCAGTTCTCGAAACGCTAAAATTTATTTTTCGGTTTCAAACCCCTTATTCATAGCACAGGGGAAGACACATTTACTGTTGTCTTCCCCTGTTTTTTTTTATAAATACGGAACTGAACCGGGCAACAATGTTTTCAAAGTGCACAGGGCCCTCTGCTTCTTTAAAACAAAGCGAATTTAATTTTTTCGAGGGTAGTGCTCAACTGCCTATAGCTTTTGGCATTAAGGGAATATTGTAATGATCGCATCTAAAATATGAAGGAGAGTGGTATAATGATCCGTATCGGAATCGTAGGAGCATCAGGCTACACAGGGGTGGAACTGGCCCGTCTGCTCTGCAATTGTCCTGATGTCAAGCTAACAGTGGCTACTTCTCGGCAATATAAAGGCAAAAAACTTGCCGAGGTATATCCAAATCTTGCAGGCATGGTTGACATAGTCTGTGAAGACCTTCAGTCAGAAGAGTTGGTGGAGCGGGCTGATCTGTTTTTTACTGCGGTGCCGCACCAGACTGCCATGGCAATTGTTCCTGATCTTTTACAGGCAGATAAAAAGGTCGTCGATCTTTCCGCAGATTTCAGAATCCATGATGCATCTGTCTATGAGAAGTGGTACCAGAAGCATACGGCCCAGGAGTACCTGGCAGAGGCAGTTTACGGCCTGCCGGAGCTGCACCGGCAGGATATTGCCCAAGCCAGGCTGGTTGCAAATCCCGGCTGTTATCCCACCAGCGTTATCCTGGGGCTGGCACCATTGCTGCAGGACGGGCTCATAGATTTTGAAACCATAATTGTTGATGCCAAGTCCGGTGCTTCAGGGGCCGGCCGGGCAGCCCAGACCGGGACCCTTTTTTGTGAAGTGACTGAAGGATTCAAGGCTTACAAGGTTGCAGCACACCGACACACACCGGAAATGGAACAGGAAATAAGCGAACTCTGCAAAAAGCAGGTAGCAATCTCTTTTACACCCCATCTACTGCCGATGTCACGGGGTATTCTCAGCACGATCTATGCCAGGCTGGGCGAGTCGGTGACTGATGACGAGTTGAACGATCTGTACCGGAGTTTCTATAAAAATGAGCCCTTTGTTAGGGTCTCTGAAAGAGGAGTATTTCCCGCAACCCAGTTTGTCCGGGGATCAAACTTTTGTGATCTGGGTTTCAAGATCGACAGCCGGACCGGCAGAATAATTGTGCTGGCGGCAATTGATAACCTGGTGAAGGGTGCTGCCGGGCAGGCGGTGCAGAATATGAATCTCATGTGCGGCCTGCCGGAGACCAGAGGTCTCCTGGGTGTTCCGCTTTTCCCATGAGTGAAAAGCGGAACATAAAACTGCTGCTGGCCTTTGATGGAACCGGATATGCCGGCTGGCAGAAACAGAAGTCTGAGAAGACAATTCAAGGAATCGTTGAGGAGTACCTTCAGGTAATGACAGAAGAACATCCCTGTCTGCATGGCGCCGGCAGAACCGATGCCGGTGTCCATGCTCTGGGTATGGTGGCAAATTTCCAGACCGGGAGCAACATTCCTTGTCAGGGTTTTGTCAAGGGGTTAAACAGCCTGCTGCCGGGTGACATCAGGATACTGTAGGCAGCCGAGGTTGGGATTGATTTTCATGCACGGCGCAGCGCCCGGGCCAAGACTTACTGGTATAACCTGACAAACGGGGCTGTACAGCTGCCGACAAAGCGTCTTTACTGGACCCATATTTTAAATGAACTTGACTTTGCCGCGATGGAGGAGGGCCTGGCTTATATTACCGGCACTCATGATTTCTCAAGTTTTGAGGGTTCCGGTTCCCGTGACCCGGAATATTCCGGCCGGGGAGCTGTGCGCACCATATTCAAAGCCGGCATCAGCAGGGTGGGGGA
>JAFDCT010000112.1 GCA_019312695.1 Deltaproteobacteria bacterium
TGTCCTTGTGAGCGTTGGTGTGTTGAGTGGTGTAGAATATCTGGAAAACAGTATCCGAAAATTACGCAGCGGCGTCCATGCCCGGCACCAGCCCTATGAAAAATCAGGCCATAAGAGAGGGAAAAAACTTTGAAACAGGATATTTTCAGCCGATATGAATCCCATTCCAACCGGAGACTTGCCATAGATGTTTCAGTCGGTAAGATTGAGGAACTGTTCGAAGATTTCGACAGTGCGGCCTCCTATGTAAAGAAAGATCTTGATCAGGATTTTGTTGATTATCTCATTGAGTCCGTCCAGGAGATTGGCAGTTATGATTTTGTCATTCGGATCAACCTGCCTATCCATGTGCAGGAGAAACACCGCAAGCGGGTGCGTAAAAGTATAAAAAGTTATTTCAGATATCTTGAATTGCTGGAAAGGCGCAAGTTGCGAAAAACGCTGTGGAAATCTTTCCTGCTGTTCTGCCTGGGTATGCTCCTTTTAACAGTTTCTCTAATTTTCATAGGCAATGCTGGGTATTTAAGCGGCATGATACAGGAACTGCTGGTCGAAGGGTTAACCATAGCTGCCTGGGTTTCGCTTTGGGCTGCATTTGCCGGCTTGATTTTTGAACTTACAGGCATAATTGCCGACATCCGCATATACAGGCGTATTGCCGGCCGGGAAGTTGTATTTAAGACAAGTAGTTTTTCCAAAACAACTCCTGCAAATGGTATAAAAGAGTCCAGTATAAGCGGGGCAGTGCACCATAATGCCTGATTTTCAAGCTGTTAATTATTCTTGAGAAGGAATCAGGCGTAGTCTGAAAGGGAGAAAAGGTGTCTGGTTTTTTTCAATTATTCCAAGAGCTTTCCGACTGGCGGGTGCTGCTTGATATAATAGTATTTGCTGCATTTTTTTATACTATCTATATAACATTACGCGCCAGTGGAACCTGGAAGATTGCTGTAGGTTTATCACTAGCCGCCTTTGCGTCCATAATTGCAAGCCTACTGGAACTGCGTGGTGTTGAATGGCTTTTCACCAATTTGAGCCAGGTTGCTGTCATTGCTCTGCTCATTATTTTTCAGCCGGAAGTCAGGCGATTTCTGGAACATTCAATTGGCTTTGGAAAAAATCTTGCAAATAGGGAGGCTAAAAGTCTTGCTGTCTTGCTTGATGAGGCACTTTTCGATTTGTCGCGCCGCCGCTGGGGTGCCCTTATTGTCCTGCCGGGAAAAGACCCTCTAAAACAGTGGCTGACTCCAGGCACCCTGCTGGATGCCCATCCGAGCCATTCCTTACTGCTCAGTATATTTGATCCCGATTCGCCCGGGCATGATGGTGCCATTATCATAGAAAGGGGAAAGGTGCACCGTTTTGGTGTGCGCTTACCCCTGTCTGTCTCTGATAAACTGCCAAAGGAGTATGGTACCCGGCACCATGCTGCCATGGGACTGGCCGAGAAAACTGATGCTGTAGTCCTGGCTGTTTCAGAAGAACGTGGTGTGGTTTCAGTATTTCGGAATGGCAGGATTAATGAACTGGAAAAGCAGGGAGAACTTCAGGATAGCTTGCTGGTACGCCGGGAACTTCAAGCTGATAAAAATAAGAAAACAAGCGGCAGTTCAGGGAAGGCCTGGAGAGTAGTGTTTGAGATTTTTACCAGTATGTTTCTGGCCGCCTTATTCTGGCTGGTAGTTATTTCAAGCAGGACAGATATGCGTGAAGTATTTATGTTAGTTCCTATTGAATACAGCCGGCCGCCGGTTAATCTGCTCTTGAGTGAAGACCGCCTGTCAGAGGCCAGGTTGTTGCTGGAGGGACCTGCTTCCGTGCTGGACATTCTCACCCCTTCACAGGTGAGGCTGAAGGTTGACCTTTCCGGGTTCGCCGCAGGCCGCCAGTTGGTTAACCTGACCAAAGAAAATGTTGAATTGCCTAAAAAAATCAGGGTGTTGGAAATTCAGCCAGCCAATGTAACTCTGGAATTACAGAATCTTACACTGACCCGGCTGAAGGTGAAACCCCAGTTTATAGGGGAATTGCAGGATGGATATAAGGTTCAGGAAATAGAGATTACGCCCGCTCTGGTCGATGTAATCGTGCCTGTGGAGAAAGAAAGCAGCCAGAAAGAACTATTGACGACACCTATTTATTTGCAGGGTATAAAGAGTTCCACAACTGTCTATTGCAAGATAGTAGCACCATACGGCTTTCAGCCCCAGGATAAGCGCTGGCCGGACGTGTCGGTCAAGCTGGATGTTGCCCCTGTGAAATAATCAAAACAAATTTTTGAGGCTATTGCAAAACATCGAATATCACTTTTGATATAAATGCAATAATCAAGTATTGTTGTTTATGTTCTGTTGCAGAATAAGTTAATTTAAAAACATTCGCTTTAGAGACATTAAACTCGGAGGTGGGCCATGTTTGAAATTTTCAAGAAAAGTCTTTTTGCAGGCTTGGGCCTTGCTGTTGTCACCAAGACGAAACTGGAAAAGGTTCTGGAAAAACTCGTTGAAGAAGGAAAGTTATCCCGCGAGGAAGCCGAAAAGATGGGGCAGGAACTCCTTGAGAGTGGTGAGAAGCAGTGGGAAGATTTCGAAACTAAACTTAAGGAGACGGTAAAGGGTTTCCTTGAAAATATGGATCTCAGTAAGGCCAGCGACCTGAAAAAATTGGAGAAAAAGGTGAAAGCCCTTGATATGCGCCTTAAATCCCTGGAAGAACCAAAAGAAAAGAAAGCAGCCAAGAAGTAGGCATATTTAATGGATATCCTGGCTCTTTCCAAACTGGGACGTTTTAGAGAGATCGTCACTATACTGTTCAAATATGGTTTTGACGACATAGCAGAACGTCTGCAATTACCAGGGAAACTCCTCATTGGCAAAACAAGAATTGCCGTTTCAGAAGAGATGACAACCTATGAACGGGTGCGTCATACCCTGGAAGAATTGGGGCCTACATTTATAAAATTCGGCCAGATTTTAAGCCTGCGGGGTGATCTTCTGCCGGTTGCCCTTATCAAGGAACTTGAAAAACTTCAGGATGACGTGGCCCCTGTGCCGTTCGATGAAATTGTGGAGGTTTTGCAGAAGGCTCTCAAAAGGCCTTTGAATGAAATATTCAGCCTCATTGACGAGGAGCCTCTGGCAGCGGCTTCACTGGCCCAGGTCCACTCCGCAGTTCTCAAAGAAGAAAATATGCCAGTTGCCCTAAAAATCAGGCGTCCCGATATAGTGCGTATCGTAGAGATTGACCTGAACATCCTGGAAGGAGCTATTCCCTACCTGGTGGAACACCTGGAGTTCGCCCGTACTTATGATTTTGCAAACCTGATGAAGGAGCTGAAGCGTTCATTGTTGCGTGAGCTGAATTTTACTCTGGAAGCCAGGAATATGCAGATCATCAGTAAGAGTCTGGCGGATGAAAAAAATGTCATTATCCCGCAGGTATATGAGGACTATACAAGGTCTTCCGTTTTAACCATGGACCTGGTCGAAGGTGTCAGGCTCAAGGATTTAGAACCGGAAAATATTGAAGAGAGAGAACGGCTGGCAAAAATAGGCATCAGGCTGGTTGTCAAACAGGTTCTTAAAAACGGTTTTTTCCATGCCGACCCGCACCCCGGCAATTTTTTGATTGTCGGTGATAAAGAGGTCTGTTTGCTTGACTGGGGAGTTGTCGGTATTCTGCCTCCTGAAATCCGCTATGACCTTGTAGAGTTAATAGCCGCCATTGTTGACATGGCGGCTGAAAAGGTTTTTGACATTCTTATATCACTCACCGGGGCCAATGTTGCACAGATAAACGAGCGGCTCCTGCTGCGGGATATCCTGGAAATCCTTCATCTATATCATAGTGTGACCATAGGAAAGCTTGATCTGGGCCAGCTTCTCATGGACCTGAATAATATGCTCCGGACACATCATATCAGGCTGCCCAGCGACCTTGCCCTGATGTTCAAAACCATGGTGACTGCCGAGGGCACGGTCAGGCAGCTTTATCCTGAGCTTGATGTCATAGCTGAAA
>JAFDCT010000113.1 GCA_019312695.1 Deltaproteobacteria bacterium
CTGACATAGATTCGTCGTGGAGAAGCCTCTGCCAATTAAACAGGAGGCAGGCTTTCTTGACGACCTGAAAGACATTATGTCTATAAACCTTGACTCGTGAATTTTTCCTAAAAAGTCAAGATGTCCAAGGTATATATTGATTTCGGTTGTAGCGGAGTTAATACAAGATTGTTTGGACCGGCAGGGCATTCTCGGGATTCCTGCTTTCACCGGCAGATGTTAGGCGGACTGCACTTTGTCCTGGCAGAGGGCATTTCGTTTCACATATACCGCACCCCACACACCGTTCATCTATCACAAAAGGCTGTTTAACCGGGATCTCCTCCCCCTTGCTGTTCAGCACCTGGGCTTCACGAAACTGGATAGCCTTTTCAGGGGTCGGGCAGTGTTCTTCACAGACGATACAGGGGATACCCTTGGCATAGGGCAGGCAGCGGTTCTTGTCAAAAAAAACATTACCGATCTTGGTAGCGTGCTTCTGTTTCATGCTCAGCTCTGAGAGTGCGCCGCTGGGGCACACCTGGCCGCAAAGGGTGCAGTTGTATTCGCAGTAACCTGTTCTGGCATTGAGCCGGGGTGAAAACATGCCTTCAAGGCCGGCAGCAAGAAAGGTCGGCTGCAGACCATTGCCGATACAGACCTTCATGCATTCGCCGCAGCGGACACATCGACCGAGAAATTCATTTTCCGGCAAGGCGCCGGGCGGTCGTACCAGGTAGGGATCAGGTTTTTGGGCCATGGTCCGGGTATCAAGAAAAAAGGGCAGAACCGTGCCAAGGGCAAGGGTGCCGATAAATTTGCGACGGTTTACTGCAAAGGAGGGTTTAACAATTTCACTCTGCCTATACCCAAAGGATATCTTGCTGCCCGGGCATATATCAACACAGTCCAGGCAGAGGTTGCAGTCTACTGGCGAAATATTGCGTTTTTCATCAATAGCCCCCATGCGGCAGACGCTCATGCAATTCCTGCATTTGCCGCACTTGGAGCCGCCTTTGCCCCGCAGCAGGGAAAATCTTGAGATAACCGCATAAAAAGCTCCTACTGGGCAGATATTACGGCAGAAAAAACGCCTTTCCAGTTTTTCCAGACTGAAAACAGCCAAGAGAAGAAACAGCGAAACAAAGGCAAGTTCAAAGTAATTCTGCCGGAAAGGAAGGATGGTTATCTTGAGAAAGGAATACACCGGCTCGGTCAGCATATTGACCCAGGCCGGCATCTCCTGGTAGGTAAAAGTAAAAAAGGAGGTTGCGGCAACATTCAAAGCGGGATACACGGAAATTGCCAGGCCGCGGACAAGGATGGAAAACGGGTCAAAATAACCGGCGGCCGGCAGGCCCCAAAAGGCTGCAATCAGCAGAAAACCGAGCAGGTAATACTTCATGGTATGGAATCGGGATATTTTTCCTTGACGGGCATGGGGTATGAATTTGTGGCAGGAGTCCAGCAGTGCACCCATGGGGCAGATCCAGCCGCAGAAGAAACGGCCGAGAAAAAATGTCAGCCCGATGAAGATGAGGGCCGGCCACATCAGCCAGATGAAAGTTCTCGTAGCCAGTGAAGCACTGGCAGCAAGGAAGGGGTCAATCCTGAAGAGGATGTTAACCGCATAGTCCAATTCATTGGTGCCGGCATAGTCAGTTTTAAGAAAAAGAAATATAAAAAGGATAAAAAAGACTATCTGGCTTGATCGCCGCCAGTATCGGAGCTTGAAGTTTTTTTTCTGCTTGAAAACCATCAGGCCTGGATAATCTGCATCCTTTCCAGTTCCATTTCCCCCAGTCCCAGTTCATAGGCTGCAACAGTAGAGCTGATTGCATCGGGACGCAGGTCGAACAGGGTGGTGGCATATGCATCGCAGGCTACAGGATCTGTCGAGGCAATGACAGTATCCATAATTTTTACATCATCGGTATTTCCTCCCTGAGGACCGTTGCGCAGCAGAATTCTGGTTGCGTCAATGATTGTCAGTTTGGGTCTTACCACGGTAGCGAGGTCTGCGAGTTTCTGGCCCAGGTCATGGTGCATCTGGCCGCGGTTGCCTCCCAGGACTCCCATGCTGTTTTTTAAACCGAGGGTCAGTCTGCTCAGGCTGTGATGTTTGGCAACCGGGACATTGATATAGGTATCAGCCTCCAGGGCATCCTTGTATATTTCAAGCCTTTTGACCGCCTTGCCCCGCTTGATATTGACCGGGATAAATTTTCGAGAATCAGGGTGGATGAATTTGAGCCGGTTGTCTTTAATGGCCGCCATAACTTCCTGGATGCCGCTGTTTACATAGCAACGCCTTTCCTCATTGCAGGTACGATCAAAAACCATAACTTTTTTAGCACCTGCATCCAGACTCAGTTCAACAAGCGCTTTAACCACCAGAGGATGAGTGTTGGCAGCCTGGGCCGGGGTGCGGTCCCACGCCATATTGGGCTTGATAACTACATTTTCCCCGGTTTTAACAAACGAGCTTATACCGCCCAAAGGTTCAAGAACCCTGGCCACGAGCTGGTAATAATCCTTACCTTTGGCATGGGTCACGAGGGGCGGTTGTTTTTCCTGGGCCAGGAGTTCCGGTACGATCTGGAAGCTTGGAATAGCAGTTGTTATGCCGGCAGACCAGAGCATAACCTGTTTCAGAAAGTCTCTTCTATGCATACATAACCTCCTATAACAGATGAATTGTACTGAGTATAATTAAAGATAAAGTATTTACAGCTTGAAAAAAACATTAATTTTTATGCCAAATATTTAAGGCCTTTTTGTAAACAGCGGATCGGGGCAATCCGTATACAGCTGTAATTTCCTGCACAGTATCTTTTAAGCTCTTTTTGCCTGATTTTTTATAAGCAATAAGGATTTCCTCGATTTTTTCGTCTCCGATAACAGGAACGTCAGCAGCCCCTGCAATAATAAATACTGACTCACCCTTTATTTTCCTGCTTTTACACTGTTCATGGATAGCGCTGATGGTGTCCTGTAGCAGTTCTTCGTGCATTTTTGTTAGTTCACGACACCAGAAAACCATACGATCGCCTAAAATCTGGAGACAGTCCTGTAAAAATGACTGGAGACGATGGGGTGCTTCAAAAAAGACGAGATGTCTTTTTTCGTCTGCTAAAGAATACAGCATATCCTGGCGCTGTTTTTTTCGGGCCGGGGCAAAACCCAGGAAAACAAAGGAGTTGTCAGGTATGCCTGCGACAGAAACAGCGGCGGTCAATGAAGAAGGCCCTGGAATTGGTTCAACCCTGATGTGTTCAGCCAGGACCTGCCGGACAAGGATAGAACCGGGGTCTGAAATACCGGGAGTGCCGGCATCTGAAACAAGAGCCACATTGAAACCCTGCTTCAATTTTCCAATGATGACAGCGGTTCTTTCCTTTTCTTTTTCCTTGTAGTAACTGAGAGTCGGGGTTGTGATGCCAAAA
>JAFDCT010000114.1 GCA_019312695.1 Deltaproteobacteria bacterium
CACTTATGCGGCCACTGGGTAATCCCAATCCTGATAAAAAGGTTGCGGAGATAGAGCTGCGGATTCTGGAAAGGATAAATAGGGAGGGGCAGGGAGTCATGGGCTGGGGCGGGCTAAATACTGCCCTGGCGGTCCATATGGAAACATATCCGACCCATATTGCAAGCCTTCCTGTGGCAGTCAACATTCAATGCCATGCGCATAGGCATAAAGAAATCGAACTGTAATTAGTCATGAATAAAATTTATACTGTTTAAAATTAATTTTTGACTTTTAAAAGTCAAGATAAATGTACCACAATGTGATGGTTTGGATACGTGTTGGCAAGTACAAATTTCTTGGTAAAACACTAACTATTTTTCACCGGAAGTCGAGTGCAAGTGTTTACTGGGCATGATAATTTTTAAAATAATCTCTCATGAATACACTTCAGCAAAACATTATTGCCTGGTTTCAGAAAAATGGCCGGGACCTGCCCTGGAGAAAAACTTATGCACCTTATCACATCTGGATATCGGAGATCATGCTGCAGCAGACCCAGATGGAGCGGGCAGTTGATTATTTCAACAGGTGGATGACACGTTTTCCGGATATTTTAAGTATTACCAGGGCCAGTGAAGAAGAGGTTATGAAACTCTGGGAAGGATTGGGTTACTACTCCCGAGCCAGAAACATCATCAAAACAGCCGGAATTCTAATTACCGAATTCAACGGCAAGATACCTGCTGATCATGAAGAACTGCTCAAGCTTCCCGGCATAGGAAAATACACTGCCGGGGCCATCATGAGTATCGCCTTTAA
Source organism: Deltaproteobacteria bacterium (assembly GCA_019312695.1). Taxonomy (GTDB): domain Bacteria; phylum Desulfobacterota; class Desulfobulbia; order Desulfobulbales; family BM004; genus BM004. The sequence goes on from JAFDCT010000114.1 coordinate 802, forward strand.
CCGGGATTACCCCCTGGTGGATGCCAATATCGAGAGGATTTTTGCCAGACTGTTTAACCTGGCAAAACCTGTAAAAGATAAAAAGACACATGCCTATATCTGGCGGAAGGCTTCTGAATTGGTGCCGAAAAACCGGGCACGCCTTTTCAACCAGGCCATGATGGAACTAGGCGCACTTGTCTGCCTTTCCAGGAACCCCCGCTGTAAGATTTGTCCAATTCAAAGAGAATGTCAGGCCTTCTGCCTGGGCTTGGCCTCAAAAAGACCTGTCTTGCAGGAACCCGCCAAAACAGTATTCATTGAAATGGCCACCGGTATTCTGCAGCGTGAGGGAAAACTTTTTATTCAGAAACGGAAATCAAAAGGGGTCTGGGCCAATCTCTGGGAGTTTCCCGGCGGTCGTCTGGAACCCGGTGAAACCCCGGAAATGGCCCTGGTACGCGAATATGAAGAGGAAACAAAGCTTGCTGTCGGCAACCTGCAAAAAATCACCACGGTCCAGCACAGTTACACCATCTATCGTGTTACCCTGCACTGCTATTTCTGCAGCCTGCTTGACGGTCGGCATGAGCCTGTGCTCAATACCGCCCAAGAATACCGCTGGGTTACCCCGGACGAATTATCCCGTTATGCCTTTCCCGCCGGACACCGGAAACTAATACAACACCTGCAAAACAACTTTGATATGCTTCAGAAACTGTAAGACTGGATTTTGTTTTATTTTTTCGGTAATACTATTTTACTGCTCTGATAAATTCGGTTGTTGCAGCAGAACGTGAAGATAACTTCACCGTCTTCAGGAATTGAGTTAAACGTTTCATTTTCATTCTTTATGGGATGTAACAAACATGCCAAGAGACATACCTGTTGGAAACGGTAAATTTCTCATTTGTTTCGATCAACACTACAATATCCGCGATCTCTACTTTCCGCATGTAGGCCAGGAAAACCATGTCCAGGGAGAATTTTGCCGGCTCGGCATCTGGGTGGACAACCGGTTTTCCTGGGTCGGTGCAGACTGGAAGGTTGACCTTGGTTATGAGGAAGATACGCTGGTAACCAGGGTAAACCTGTATAACAAAGACCTTGGCATACTTCTCATGTGCCGCGATGTGGTAGATTTTCATGAAAACATCTATGTCCGCGAGATTGTGGCTGAGAATATACTGCCACAGGAGAGGGAGGTGCGGATCTTTCTCAGCCAGAACCTGGATATTTCCGGCAACAGTGTCGGCGATACCGCTGCTTTTGATCCTGAGTCAGGGGGGCTGGTTCACTACAAAGGCTCTCGTTATTTCCTGTTTGGCGGGAAAACTGAAGACACCTCCGGTTTGGACCAGTTCGCTGTGGGACAAAAAAATATTAACGGCAAGGAAGGGACATACATTGATGCGGAAGACGGACTTCTATCAGGCAACACCATTGCCCAGGGTTCTGTTGATTCTGTTCTGGGGCTGCATTTGTCTATCAAAGGCATGTCCAGTCAAAAAGCGTTTTATTGGGTTGCTGCCGGAGAAACCTGGCATGATGTCAGGCGCCTGGACAGCCGCATTAAACACAAAGGCCCTGAAACGCTTATTAAAAGGACTGCTGACTACTGGCATCTTTGGGTGCACAAGGAAGCTCTGTCCCTTGATATGTTGCCGCCAGCGGTTGCCAAGCTCTACAGGAGAAGTTTGCTGGTCCTGAATACGCAGATCGATTCCCAGGGGGGTATTCTGGCGGCAAATGACTCTGACGTTGTCATGTTCAATCGCGACACCTATTCCTATATCTGGCCCCGGGATGGGGCCCTTGTCGCCAACTGCCTTGATGTTGCAGGCTACCCGGAAATTTCGAGGCGTTTTTACGAATTCGCCTTGCAGACCATCAATAATGAAGGTTATTTCCTCCATAAATACAATCCTGACGGAACCCTGGCCTCTTCCTGGCATCCCTGGCAGGAAAAAGGTCAGCACCAGCTCCCCATCCAGGAAGATGAAACCGCTCTTGTCATCTGGGCCCTGTGGAACCATTTTGTCATTTATCGGGATATTGAATTCATCAAACCCTTATATCGCCCCCTTATAAAAAACGCTGCTGAATTCATGTGCCGATACCGTGACCGGGAAACCGGACTGCCTGATGCTTCTTATGATTTATGGGAAGAGCGCAGAGGTATGCTTTCGTTTACCACCGGCACTGTTTTTGGCGGTTTGACCGCTGCCTCCCTTTTCTGCACTGTTTTTGGAGAAGAAACCCTGGCAGATCATTTTCAGCAGGTAGCCTCGGAAATTCGCGATGCGGCTTCACAATATCTCTGGCGGCCGGAACTAAACCGCTTCTGCAGGATGGTGTCACGTGATGCCCAGGGAAACCTGGTTTATGATAATACCTGCGATGCAAGTCTCTGGGGCCTTTTTGCCTTTGGGCTTTATGATGCTGAAGATGAGCGCATCATAGCCACTATGAAGGAACTGCGTCAGAAATTATGGCTCAAAACCGAGGTGGGCGGCCTCGCCCGCTATGAAGGTGATTATTACCATCGTGTTGACGAGGGCTTTCCCGGTAATCCCTGGTTTATCTGTACACTTTGGCTTGCCGACCATCTGACAAACCTGGCTGCCAATGAAAATGATCTGCAAGAGCCTCTGCGCATTCTTGAATGGGTGGCGGAGCATGCCTTACCTTCTGGTGTTCTGGCTGAGCAGGTCCATCCCGTTACAGGCAAGCCTCTCTCCGTCTCGCCACTGACGTGGAGCCATGCAACGCTTGTAGCATCAACCAGGCGAATTATGCGGAAACTGTCACACATACATCGCTGCCCTGAATGTGATCATTCCCGGGATGATATCATCCCGGGCGAGGACTGGCTGGCAAAACTGTACGCCAAGACATGCGATACAATTCATGGCATCTGTTCTGTTAAGTAAGGAGAGAGAGTTATGTCACAGAAAATAGGTTTCATCGGTTTAGGCATCATGGGGCAACCCATGGCAGCAAATATACACACCAGGGGTTACGAACTCATGGTCTTTAACAGGACAAAAGATAAAGCAAAAGAACTTGCCGGCAAGGGGGTTTTGGTTGCCGAAACTCCTGCAGAACTCGTTGAGTGGGCCGACATCATTATTCTGATGCTTACCGGACCGGAAGCCATAGATGATGTCCTTTATAGCGAAAATGGTATCTTGCCAGCAAATCCAAGCGAAAAAATTATCATTAACATGAGTACCGTGTCACCATCCTATACCCTGAACCTCAAAAACTGCCTTGCACCAAACTCCATTACTCTTATTGATGCCCCTGTTTCAGGCTCTAAAAAACCAGCTATTGATGGTTCATTAATCATCTTGACAGGCGGCCCGAAACAAGCAATAGACGACCTTGAGCCATTATTTCTCAGCATGGGCCGGAAAGTCGTCTACTGCGGTAAGACCGGTCAGGGGTCGGCCATGAAAATGACAGTCAATCTTCTTCTGGCTGTTATGATGGAGGGTCTTTGCGAATCGCTGAACCTGGCCCAGCAGTTAAACCTGGACAAGGACCTGTTACTGGATTCCATTCTTGCAGGACCGCTTGGCTGCGGACTCTTTCAGCTTAAAAGTGGGATGTTGAAGCAGAATGATTTTCCGGTACAGTTCCCGTTGAAACATATGGCAAAGGATCTGCGTTTTGTTCTGCAGACCGCTGATGAGGCCGGTGCGGCCGTCCCGGCAGCTCATGCCGTCTTCCAGCTTTTCCGGCAGGGGGTTGGCCTGGGAAACGGGGATTTAGATTTTGCCGCCGTCAAGAAAACTCTCGAAGCACTTAACGATAAGCAAAACATGTAACTGGTAAATGTCCCATGCGAAATACTTCTTACGATGCCCTGGTTGTCTCGGAAACAGAAAAAAATACTTACGCACTGAAGATTCAGCCCAAAGATGTTAACGAACTGCCCCAGGGTGAGCTGCTCATCAGGGTGCACTATTCCTCGCTCAACTATAAAGATGCCCTTTCTGCCTCGGGCAATCGTGGCGTCACCAAACAATACCCGCATGTCCCGGGTATTGATGCTGCCGGTGTAGTGGCAGAGAGCAGCAGCCCGTTATTTGCTCAAGGTGATCAGGTAATAGCTTCCGGTTATGATATCGGCATGAACATTTCAGGTGGATTTGGCCAGTTTATCCGCATCCCAGCAGGATGGGCACTTCACTGCCCGAAAAACCTTAGTTTGCGTGAAAGCATGATCTACGGTACGGCCGGATTTACAGCCGCGCAATCTGTTAAGCGGCTGGTTGACTTTCCCATATTGCCGGGAAAGGGGAAAATTCTTGTTACCGGAGCCACCGGAGGTGTTGGTACTATTGCCGTAGCCTTGTTAAAACGTTTGGGCTACGGGGTATCTGCGGTGAGCGGTAAGCCGGAAGCAGCAGAATTTTTGACCCAACTGGGTGCAGCAGAAATTATTTCCCGGCAGCAGGCCACAGACTCGACTGGGAAATTTTTGCTGAAAGAAAAATGGGCTGGCGTCATTGATACTGTTGGCGGCGAAATCCTTGCAACTGCAATTAAATCAACAACATATGGCGGTGCCGTGACATGCTGCGGCAATGTGGCTTCACCCGATCTGTCACTTTCAGTGTATCCATTTATATTGCGCGGTGTTTCATTGTTGGGTATAGATTCAGCAAAGTGTTCCATACCTGTCAGAGAAAAAATATGGCATAAACTCGCTGACGAATGGCGCATAGGAAACCTCGATTCCCTGGTTACCGAGTGCAGATTGCCGGAACTTCCCGGATATATCGAGCGCATGCTTCAGGGACGCCAAAAAGGCCGAGTTATAGTCAACCTGCTTTAATTGGATATAAGGGGACATAGATTTGTCCTATACCAATAAAATGAATAAAGGAGGTGTAAAATGTCCGGAAGTGTCTATAAGGTGATTGTATTGGTCGGCACGAGTGATAAATCCTGGGAAGAGGCTGCAAAGAATGCGGTTGAAACAGCCTCTAAGAGCTTGAAAGATTTACGCATCGCCGAGATAAAAACACTCGATATGCGGCTTGAAAACAACAAGGTTATTGCCTACAGGGCAAAAGTAAGTCTTTCGTTCAAATATCATACTGATTAATTCTTAGAAATCTTATTTCCAGGGAACCTTCTGACTTCTAAGGTTCCCTGGAAACATTCCAGTTTTACAATCTGTTTCATTGTTTTTCATTCCAGCAATCATCAGAAGCATTCTAAGCACCACAAAAATATCGTATCTGCAACCAAAAACAGGCAGGGAGTAAAACAATTCGGAAAACCACGCGTACCAGGTACTGAAAGTACAAGCTTGAGCCAGGAGTTGAGAAAGCAATTTGAAGAGTTCTAATTCCACCACCAAAAAACAGGCCTGGTTCGGCTGGTGCATGTATGACTGGGCCAATTCGGCTTTCGCCACGGTAATCCTTTCCGCTGTTCTGCCTGTTTATTTTGTTGCCCTGGTGCCTGAAGAGGGCGCGCACATTTCATTTCTGGGTTTCCGCCATTCCATGAGGGCTACAGCTCTTTGGGGATATGCTGTATCCTGTTCCATGCTGATCG
>JAFDCT010000115.1 GCA_019312695.1 Deltaproteobacteria bacterium
TACAGTTGTCGGCCGGCCGCGCCAGGAGGATTTTTTTATCGGTGACTTTCTGCAGGACCTGCTTTCGCCCCTGTTCCCTCTGGTAATGAGCAGTGTCCGCCAGCTGAAAACCTTCGGTGAAGCAGGGTTTCATTGCCTGGCCGCAGCAAGGGTTATGGATCGATATCCTCGCGAGGCTTTTGCTGCCGGTTTAAGAATTCTAGGTGAGGGCCAACTATCTCTCACTAAATTTCTTATTCTAACCGACGGAGATATCAACGTTGAGGATTTTGCAGACCTCTGGTGCCATGTTCTGTCCCGCGTTGACTGGCAAAAGGACCTGTTTATCTTTGCCAACGTGTCCCAGGATACGCTTGATTATACAGGCCCCTCTGTAAACAGGGGTTCCAAGGCCATGCTCATGGGTCTTGGCAGGGAACCGCTCTGGCAGCTACCGTCCTCCTTCAACGGTTCTCTGCCGGAAAGTCTAGCAGAGCCAAAGGTTTTCCTGCGAGGGACCCTGGTCGTTCAAGGCCCGAATTATACAGTGGCACCGGACCTTGCCAAACACTTGGCAAAATGGCAGGGACTGGCAGACTGGCCCGTTGTCATCCTTGTTGATGATTCCCATGCTGCAACATTGAATATGCAGGAGTTTCTCTGGACATTTTTTACCCGTTTCGAACCGGCAGCTGATATCCATGGTGCTGATCAGGAGGTTGTGCGCTATCACGTCGGCCTCAAGCCGCCAATTGTTTTTGATTGCCGCATGAAGCCCTGGTATACGGATGTCCTTGAAGTTGACCAGGAAACCAAAGAAAAGGTTGATGCCAAAATCCATAAAATAGTACCGCGAAAGTGGCGCTAGAATCCTACAAGCAAGAGGTTTTTATGCAGGAAAGGTTGCAAAAGATCCTGGCTCAGGCAGGTATTGCCTCCCGGCGCAAAGCTGAAGAACTGATCAGAGAGGGCAAGGTCAGGGTTGACGGCATGGTTGTTACTGAAATGGGGGTCAGGGTAGACCCGGCGACCCAGAAAATTGAATGCAACGGTCGACCGGTTTTTTCTCTGGAAAAGAAAGTTTATATTCTGCTGCATAAGCCTGCCGGTTATCTATCTACTGTTCGGGATCCTCAGGGAAGACCTATCGTCTCAGACCTGCTGCCTAACATAAAAGAGCGTATTTATCCTGTAGGCAGACTGGACCTGGATACTGAAGGAGCCCTGCTTCTCACCAATGACGGCGAACTGGCCCAGGCAGTCCTGCATCCAAGCCGTGAGGTAAAAAAAACGTACGTAGCCAAGATCAAAGGCAGGCCAGGCTCAAAAAAGCTTGCGGCTCTTTCGAGGGGAATTGAGCTTGAAGGCAAGAAAACATGGCCGGCCGAAATCACGGTACTGACATCTGAAAAGCAGACGACCACCATACAAATTATTATTCATGAGGGCAGAAAAAGACAGGTGCGTAAAATGTTTGAAGCAGTAGGCCATCCTGTGTTGCAGCTAAAACGGATTGCCTACGGGCAGCTGGCTTTGGGAGAACTCAAGCCGGGAAAATACAGGTTTTTGCCACCCGGAGATATAAAATTGATTTTCAAAAAGTAAAATTCCTCTTTACAATAGCTTAACTCCTTGATATAAATATACCTTTATTGCATCATATGTTATGAGGGACTGATTCGGCAAGCTGCATCAGACCAATGAGAACTGCTTCGGGGAGAAAAATATGAACAAGTCAGAACTGATTGAGGCGTTATCTCAGGAAATCAATGTGCCTTTGCGGGAGGCTGATTCCATCACCAATACCATATTGGATTCAATGACAGGTGCTCTTGCTGCGGGTGACAGTATCGAGATCAGAGGGTTTGGTTCTTTTGTCGTGAAGGAATACGGTTCTTATCAGGGGCGTAACCCGAAAACGGGTCAGAAGATAAAGGTTCCGCCCAAGAAGTTGCCGTTTTTCAAAGTCGGTAAGGAGTTACGCGAGAAAGTAAATAAAAAATAGAACGTTTGTTTCTTCTATTCTTTTAACTCGCCGACAAGATCATAGGTGTGGGCCTCGGTGATCGTTACATCCACAAGATCTCCGGGCTCTGCAACTCCATTAGCTATATAAACACATCCATCAATTTCTGGCGCCTGGTACCTGGTTCTTCCTTCCAGCAGCAGGTCAGATTCCTTGCTTAAACCCTCAACCAGGACCTGCTCCACCCTGCCAACATATTTCTGCAATGCTGCAAGGGAAACTTCCGCCTGCAATTCCATGATTCTACGCAGGCGCCGCTCTTTTTCTTCTTCAGGAACCTGGCCGGAAAAAGAGGCTGCCCTGCACCCCTCTTCATTGGCATAGGCAAACACACCCAGATGCTCAAAATGATGATTCCGAAGGAAGTCAGTCAACTCATTAATGTCTTCCTCCGTTTCACCGGGAAAGCCAACCATCATAGTCGTTCGCAGGGCAGCACCTGGAAGCAGGGAACGGATCTTTTCCATGAGTTGTTTTATCGTGTTCTGGGTATAAGGCCTGTTCATGAGCTTTAATATGTGATCACTTACATGCTGGAAAGGTATATCCAGATACGGCACGATTCGGGAGTCTTGTGCCATCTGCAGCAGGAGATAATCCTGAACGCGGGCAGGGTGAAGGTAAAGGAGCCGTATCCAGGGAATCTCTGTTTCAGCAAGAAGCTGTTGCAGCAAGCCCATGAGATTTGTTTGTCTTCCCAGGTCGAGACCGTAGGCCAGCAGGTCCTGCGCTACCAGAGTGAGTTCCTTCACCCCGGCTGCCTCCAATTTGCGGGCCTCTGTCATGAGATCAGGTATGGAGCGGCTGCGAAGCCTGCCGCGAATAGAGGGGATAAGGCAATAGGAGCAGCGGTTGATGCAGCCCTCGGTAATTTTCATGTAGGCTCTGTGCGGCGGTGTTGAGACCCTGCGTGGCATGGAGCTGTCCATCAGGAAGGGTGACTGTTCCAGAGAATGGGCGATGGGGATAGGAGGTTTTTCACCATTGAGCTGTGTTACAATATTATGGAAACTGTCAGTTCCCAAGAAAAGATCAACCTCCGGGAGTTCCTTTTCAAGTTCTGTGCCATAGCGCTGCACCAGGCAGCCTGTGACTACCAGTTTTTTTGACTGATCTTTCCGCTTGTAACGGGCCAGGTCCAGTATTTCGTCTATGGCCTCCTTAACTGCTGAGCCGATAAAACCACAGGTGTTTACCAGCAGCAGATCTGCATTTTCAGGATGCTGCGTCACCCGATAGCCGTCCTTTTCTAGCAGTCCCAGCATGACCTCGGAGTCGACTAGGTTTTTGGAGCAGCCGAGGCTGACCATGTATAATTTTTTGGTTCCTGTTTCATTCATTATTTGCTGTTTGGTGTTTTAGCGCACTTTTAAAAATTAAGGGGCTCGACTAGATAAGGACATCCTAATATGTTCTAATCTCAGTCATGCCAAGAAAAAATAAGTATATAAGTCGTTCAAGGGTTTCTGAGGCCAAATTTCGAGACTTGGTAAAGTATTTTTCTCTAGATTTGGATGCTCAACAAATTGCCATATTAACCAGGTTAAATCGTAACACGGTAAATCGTTATTTAAAATTGATTCGCAAAAGAATAGCTGAACTTTGCGAATCTGAAACACCGTTTAAAGGCGAAATCGAAGTCGATGAATCGTACTTCGGAGCAAAAAGAGTTAGAGGTAAACGGGGCCGTGGAGCTGCTGGCAAGACTCCCGTTTTCGGTATTCTCCAAAGAAAGGGGAAAGTCTATACCGAGATAGTGCCAGATTGCGCTAAAGCAACGCTGCAAGCGATAATAAGAGGTAGAGTCTCCCCAGATAGCATTATCCATTCTGACAAGTGGAGAGGTTATAACGGCTTGGTAGATCTGGGTTATAAAAAGCATTATCGAGTGCATCATGATACTAATGAGTTTGCCAGAGGGAAAAGCCATATCAATGGAATTGAATCCTTCTGGTCTTTTGCTAAAAATAGGCTGATTAAATTTCACGGGGTGCCTCGAGATACTTTCTACCTTCATTTAAAAGAATGTGAGTTTCGATTTAATTATCGAAAAGCAAACTTGTATTATTTATTGTTAAAAATGTTTAGAAAGAAACCTCTCAACTA
>JAFDCT010000116.1 GCA_019312695.1 Deltaproteobacteria bacterium
CCGGCAACCTTGACTCCAAATCGACAAAACTCGTCATGGATCTGTTCATGGAATGCAACAAGGCAGGAGCTACCGTTATTATTGCCACGCACGATGAAAATATTTTCAGGAACTCAAATCATCGGGTAATGGAATTACACAGTGGCCGCCTCGTCCCTTTGGAAGACAGAACAATTCCCACACTCAACAATATGCCATGAAATTTATTAATACCATAGCCGTGCAAACCGGCCGCAACCTCCAAAAAACCTGGCCCACGCAGTTCATGACCCTGCTGACCGTCAGTTTCTCTGTCCTAATCTTTTCCTTCTTCTTTCTCATCTATACAAATATGATCAATACTGGTGAAAAACTCGGAGATGACTTGCGGCTTACCATATATCTTGAAGAGGAGCCTGTAATGGAGATGCAGGCGCAGCTGGTACGCAAGATTACCAACTTCAGCCCTGTTGAAGAAATTCGCTTCACCTCGAGGCAGGATGCATATAACAGTCTGACCGAACAGCTTGGTGACAATGTTGATGTGCTTGACGATCTAGATCCATCATTCCTGCCCCCTTCCATAGAGGTATATCCCCAAAAAAATCTCAGCACCCTGGCCGACATACAAAGGTTTTCAGAGTACCTCACCACGCTGCCCGGCGCCATTAAAGTACAGTACGGACGGGAATGGGTTGAGCGTTTTAACTACTTTACAAAACTATTACGGATCATTGTAATACTGAGCGGTGTTTTACTTATTTTGACCACAACCTTTATGGTTGCCTATACAATTCGTCTGGCAGTAGTGGCCAGACAGGCAGAGTTGGAAATTCTGCGGCTTTTAGGGGCCAGCAACAATTACATCCGAACACCGTTTCTTATTGAAGGTTTTCTGCAGGGAAGCTTTGGCTCGTCTCTCGGCCTTTTGGCTTTATTCTTTTTGTACCGCTGGATAAAGCTGCATTTCACCGGTCCCGGGATTCTGCAGCTGGTGGACTTTACCTTTTTCTCTCCTGCAATTATGGGAATAATTTTTTCGGCCAGTATCATTCTCTGCATAGGAGGAAGTTTTTCATCCATGCGAAAATTCATGCGCATCTGACATGGAAATTCTGCGGGATATATTTAAAGGATATATAATCACCCACCTAAGGGTGTTTCTGTTTAGCGCCGCGATCATCTACTTCTTTATCCCTCCCAGTTTGTTAGGCTTCTGGAACAGAGATCTATATGCCTATACCCAGAAAACACAGCCGCCGATCACTCTGCATGAATCATTTCCCAAAAAGCTAAAAATAGAGCAAGAGCAGGGGTCAGCAGAAAAAAATATCCAGTTACAAAGACTGCAGCTCCCCCCTCCACAGGAACTTACCAAGAAACAACAACAGCAAATAATAGAAAAAAATACCCGGATCAGAAAACTGCAGGAAGGTATAATTGACCATAAAATAAAGATCCTCGGCTCTCGTAAAAAGGAAAAAACGCTGCTGGGGGAATTGGAAAAAATTGAAAATGAACTGCAGGTCCAGAAAAATATGCTCATCACCCTGCGGCAGGAATCCGAACGTCAGGAACTGCTCTTATCAGACAAGCAGGAGTATTTAAGCCAGGTCCTTGCTGCAAAAAGGAAACACCAGGTTATTGTAAAAAAAAGGCTGGCTGCCTATTACCGCATGGGATCCGTCGGCCTCATGAATGTTGTTTTTTCCACCGAATCGCTACCGGAACTCCTCGACTTTAAGGAATATTTCAACCGCATGGTGCAACATGACCACGCAATTATTCAAAAATATCTCAGTGAACTGAAAGAATCAAATCGTGCCAGGGAGGAACATGCCAGGGAAAAGCTGCGTCTCATGAAACTGGCGAATGACGTGAGAGAAAAAGAAGAACAGTTGACGCGAATTAGACAGGAAAAAAACCTACTACTAAAAAGGGTCAACACAGAACAGCAACTTTATGAGCAGGCTGTATCAGAGATTGAGGAAGCTGTTGCTGATCTGGCGGTGACTTTACAAAAAATTCAGACTGCTGCCCAATCTCAAACTGTTTCGGCCAAATCTGCCGGTAAAACAGAAACAGACAAAAACAGTTTAACAACAGAACCATCCACAACTCAAGAAGGCTTCGTGGCCCAAAAAGGATTGCTTAACCCGCCTGTGATGGGAACAGTCATAAGCCTTTTCGGCCAACAAATGAAAGGCAAGTTTGATTCTGCCACCATAATAAATGGTATCGATATCAGGGTAAGTAAAGACGTTGAAATAAAAGCAGTATTTGAAGGCAGGATCATTCATGCCGGATATCTCCGTGGCTATGGGAACCTCATGATCATTGACCATGGAGAACAGTACTTCTCCCTTATATCAAGGGCCGCTGACTTTTATAAGAAAGAAGGCAGTAGAGTCCTAACCGGTGAGGTTATCGGCTTGACCGGCGAAGGAGACCCTTTATACGGTGAAGGTCTGCATTTTGAAATACGAAGGGGGGCTAATCCTGAGGATCCCCTGTTGTGGCTAAAGAAAAAAGCTCTGCCTATTGAAGCCGTAAAAGCTGGAATCCAGTAAAATTGGCTGGCGGAAAAGTTTCAGTATACATATGTGTTTGCGAGCGATATCGCACTGACAGCAACTTCTCTTTTTTATCCCTGATCTTGCTGCGGTCATGCTATTTTCATAATATGCAGCACGTTGGCAATCGTGCAATTTTACTAAAAACCCTTTTGGCTGTTGGACTTTTACCTGCTTAATATATATACTACTATTGTATATAGATGATCAGCATGATATAAATATTATTTTTTTTAAAACTTTTGCAGCCGTAATAATCAGACTGTCATTTATCGAAAAATTTCCTATAATTTTCTCCTAAATTGATATCTGTAGACAGGAACATTATGAATCAATTCATGAAACTACGCTATTTTGTCCTTATCCTCCTCCCTTTATCCATTATCATCAACCATAAGGCCTTCGGCGCCACTGATGATATGGAGGAAACTTACAAGAATCTCGAGGTATTTTCCAATGTCCTCAGCATTGTACAACAGAATTACGTCGATGACATTGATACCCAGGAAACTATTGAGGGAGCCATAAGGGGTTTGCTCGGCAGTCTTGATCCCCATTCCTCCTTTTTAAAAGCTGATGACTTCAAGGAACTCCAGGTTGAAACCAAGGGAAGTTTCAGCGGCATTGGTATTGAAATCACGATCAAGGACGACATGCTCACTGTTGTCTCTCCCATAGAA
>JAFDCT010000117.1 GCA_019312695.1 Deltaproteobacteria bacterium
ATTGACATTTGATCAACAACATTACCGCAAAATTCCATGACCATGTCAGTAGCCCCATTAACTGTTATCTGCTTAATGATGTTCAGAATAACATCCTTGGCATAAACCCCATCCGGCAGATCCCCGTTTATGGTAACTTTCATGCTTTTCGGTTTCCGGAACGAGCAGACGCCCTTGAGGATGCCAACTTCCAGGTCGGTAGTGCCTACTCCCGCAGCAAATGCTCCGAAGGCCCCGTGTGTACAGGTATGGGAATCACCCATAATTATAGTGTAACCGGGGCGTATAAAACCCTTTTCCGGAAACAAGGCATGACAGACGCCGTTAGAACCGATATCAAAAAAATCCTTTATGTTGTGACGCCTGGCCCAATCGCGCAGGGTTTTTCCCTGTATGGCAGTTTTGGAATCCTTTGCCGGTGTGACATGGTCTATGACAGCCTTGATTTTGTCAGGATCAAAAACCTTATCCATACCTTTTCCCACCAGGTCGTTAATAGCGATTGGAGTTGTTATCTCATGACACAGGACTACGTCTATATCAAGTACGACATTTGCAGGAGATGGGATATCTCTCAGATGGGCTGCAAATATTTTTTCTGCAATGTTTTTTCCCATGATTCTGCTGCTCCGTTTGTATGAAAATTCATTCGTTTAAAGTGAAACAGGTTTATTAACCATCATGAACAAGAAGGTCAAATTAAAAATAATACTTATGTAAGCATAGTCTACAAATTCTTTACTGAATGCAGAGTGCGTAATAAATACATTGAGCATTTTTTATTTGACTGGAACGGGGAAGGGGAATACCATTTTTTGAAATGGCAGATTTATTAAATCGATATCTTTTCAACTATATTATAAGGCAAATACCCTAATGAAGAAGAAAATAGTGTTCACTTTTCTGCAGTCCCGATCCTTCCTAATCCTTTTGTGGGCTCTAGCAGCATATATGACGTTTATTAATGTGCCAATATGCAGTGCCGCTCATGGCATAAGTATAGACGGTAAGCTTAAATACAAGCCGGGCTTCAAACAGTTTGACTACACTTCTGAGCAAGCCCGAAAGGGAGGGAGCCTGATACTTCATGATCTTGGCAGTTTTGACAAGATGAATCCTTATACCCTTAAAGGTTCTGCTCCTTCAGGGCTTAATAACCTGGTGTTTGAGACCCTGACTGCTTCAAGCCTTGATGAACCATTTGCTGCGTATGGATTAATTGCCAAGGATATTGAACTGGCGGATGACCGTTTGTCCGTGACTTATACAATTGATGAAAATGCCAAATTCTCTGACGGTACAGCTATTACACCTGAGGATGTTGAATTTTCTCTCAACACCTTGAAGAGTAATGCCGCCCACCCTTTTTATCAGGCCTATCTACAGGATATCACGAGTTCAGAAATCCTTGGTAAGGATCGCATAAGGTTCAACTTTGCAAGAGTGAACCGTGAACTTCACATGATTGCCAGCCAGGTCCCTGTCTTTTCAAAAAAGTTTTATAGTAAACATCCATTTGATGATCCGTCCATGGTACCGCCTGTGGGTTCAGGTCCTTATGTTGTTGAGACGGTCAATCCCGGTAAATCAATTACCTATAAGAGAAATCCAGATTACTGGGCCAAGGATCATCCGACCCGCAAGGGAATGTTCAATTTCGATACTATTACCTTCAAGTATTTCAGGGATCAGATAGTTTCAGTAGAGGCCTTCAAAGCCAACGAATTTGATTTCATGTATATTAATATTGCCAAGCAGTGGGCGCGTGACCTGGTGGGACCCAAATTTGACAGTAAACGAATTATCAAGGAATATCTGCCGCACAAGAACAATCAGGGTATGCAGGGTTTTGTTTTTAATTTGCGAAATCCCCTGTTTCAGGACAGGGGTGTCCGTATGGCGCTGGGCATGGCTTTTGACTTTGAATGGGCAAACAATAATTTATTTTTTAATGAATATACGCGCAGCGCAAGCTATTTCAGCAATTCAGATCTTGCAGCAAAGGGGCGGCCTGAAGGACTTGAACTTGAATATCTCCTGCCTTTCAAGGAACAGCTGCCGCCAGAAATTTTTAACCAGCAGCCGACACCATTCAGCACAGAAGTTCCAAACAGCCTGCGTGGCAATCTCCGGAAAGCAAAAAAGATTCTTGAGGAAGCTGGATGGACTGTGCAGGACGGCCGTTTGGCAGACAAGGAAGGAAGGCCTTTCGAGTTTGAAATCCTTCTTGTTTCCCCCTCATTTGAAAGGGTCATGGCAGGATATGTCAATAATTTAAATAAACTGGGTGTTAACGCCTCCTACCGAACAATTGATCCGGCCCTGTATATTGATAGGCTCAACAGATTTGATTTTGACATGACAGTCAATGTTTTCGGTCAATCCCAATCTCCGGGAAACGAACAACGTGATTATTGGCATTCCGGTTCAGCAGAGCGGCAAGGCTCCAGGAACCTTATCGGCATTAAAGATCCCATTGTGGACGAACTGGTGGACAAAATTATTTATGCAACGACACAAGAAGAATTGACGGCAGCCTGCAGAGCTCTGGATCGTGTGTTGTGGTATGGTTTTTATGTTGTGCCCAACTGGTATGTTGCACGGCATCGTGTAAGTTACTGGAATAAATTCAACCGTCCTGAAAAACTCCCATTATACTATAATCCGATCCAGGCATTGATGACCTGGTGGATGAAGTGAGTCCGAGTATCTTTTTGCTATTTATCTATCTGTTTTTAAATAATTATTAACATTTATTATAGCTGGTAATTCCCTTGTTTTTTGCTGCTAATAGCTGGCAAAAAAATCAATATATTTTTATTAATACAAATAGTTAAATTCGTGTCATCCTTTTCTCGATCCAAATTTTTTGTTGATTTTTTTGTTGATTTCTGGAATATTGAATAATTCCCAGATTTTATTTGGGGAGAAAGGAGAGGTATTATACCACAGTGTGGTACAAAGGAGCATTGCTTTTATATGGGAGATTTGTCCATCATGGATAAAATATATCCCAACTCCAATCTGAAGCTGGTTACGGGTGCTGAAATTCCTGAAAGCCTGGAAACCCAGGAATGGCAAGAAATTCGTCGTAATCGCCTTATCAATTCACTTAACAAGATTAACTTCCGTAACGGTGAAGTCGTTCTGAACTTCAGGCACCTTGAATATGATACACTGGTTTCTGTTTGTGCTAAGCCGCAACCCTGCCTCGATGAAAACTTAAAGTGTCTCTGGTCAGACTCTTTTTATATTGACAACAAGATACATCTTTACGGGTTTGAGA
Organism: Deltaproteobacteria bacterium; assembly: GCA_019312695.1. Classification (GTDB taxonomy): domain Bacteria; phylum Desulfobacterota; class Desulfobulbia; order Desulfobulbales; family BM004; genus BM004. The sequence continues at coordinate 3,287 of JAFDCT010000117.1, forward strand.
ATTTCTTTTTCACAGACGGCTTGAAACAGGTTCTGGTTGCCGCTGAAGTCATCTCGATTGATCAGAATGGGGTTAGTTTCTGTTTACCGGAAAATGCTGTTGTTATCAATACAAGAAAAGTTAAACGCCACAAATGCACAAATGTTTCAGCGTGGATTATACAAAACGGGTTGTATTTTGAAGGTGAACTGGAAACGTACAATCCGGTTTCCTTTTCGGTCAATATCCCGGATGATAGAGCTTTTAATTACCACCAGGAAATCATGCGTGATGATCCTGCAGAAATAATTCTAAGTAAAGATAATGAAAAGCTCTTTACCGGAAAATGCGAAATTTTCCGTCAAACAGATGTAGCAAAAGGGAGAATTTTAATAGTAAAACCCCTGAAGATTCACATTCAGAGGTTCAAGTCTAAAAAATTCAGGAATATCCGGCAGGAGTTAAACCCGTCACCCAAAATAAGTTTTTCCCATCCTCTTATTGGAAAAAGAGTAAATCTTAGAATAAATGACATCTCAGGTTCAGGTTTTTCAGTAGAGGAGAGTTATAAAAATTCTCTGCTCCTGCCCGGCTTGATCATCCCCGAACTGAAAATAGTGCTGACCAACGGGTTGGAATTACAGTGCAAGACTCAGGTGATATATAGAACCACTCTGGGTGGGGAAAATGTTAAATGCGGATTTGCCTTTATAGATATGAATATAAAGGACCAGATCCGGCTCACCTCTTTTCTGATTCAGGCTTATAATAAAAATGCTTATGTTTCTACGAAAATAGATGTTGATGACTTGTGGGATTTCTTTTTTGAAACAGGGTTTATTTACCCGGAAAAATATTATTACATCCATGCGAACAAAAAGAGATTTATCGAAGTCTATAAGAAACTTTATGAGCAGGATTCAGACATAGCCATTAATTTTACTTATCAGGACAAGGGAATTATTTATGGCCATCTTTCTATGTTTCGGTTCTATGATAAAACATGGATTATTCACCATCATGCTGCCAAAAGTGCGAAGAGAAGTACTGCAGGGTTAGTGGTCCTAGAGCAGATCGGCAGATATATTAATGGATTTCATAGACTTCCATCTACTCACATGGAATATGTGGGTTGCTATTTTCGTCCGGACAACAAGTTCCCCAATCTTGTTTTTGGAGGTGCGGCGCGAAAAATATCTGAAGGATGCTCACTAGATGAGTTTGCATATGTGCATCTTAACAAAAACAATCTAAATAGTAATTTGTCCACCCCATGGACAATTCATCCATCTACTGAAAGCGAACTTGCTGAGTTGACAAATTTTTATGATAGCACTTATGGTGGGTTAACTTTAAAGGCATTGGACATAAGTTCTTTCGGAAGCGATACCGACCAGAATATTAACGATATTTATCACTCGAACGGTTTTAAACGGCAAAGGTGTTTTTACAGCCTGAAAAAGAAGGAACAATTAACCGCTGTTTTTATGATCTGTGTAACAGAATTGGGACTTAATTTGTCGGATCTCACAAATTCTATTCATGTGTTTATAATTAATTCTAAGAATTTGCCTGACAATATTTTATATTCAGTAATTTCACGTTTAGCAGAGCATTATGATCATGATAACCTGTCAGTGCTCATTTTTCCAAAGAAGTACTGTGTTGAAAAGGAAATTTCTTTTAGTAAAATATACAATTTCTGGGTCTTGGATCTCGAAAAGGGCGGAGATGATTATATCAATCATATTGAACGTTTGACTAGGCGAATAAAAAAACCAACAGACTAATATTTTATTATAATTTTATCATGTTACACGTTTCCGATACATACAAGCCTTTGCTAGAAGAGCCGGAACTTTATAATAGCCGTATCGTTGATAATTACATCAAACTGATAAAGGTCCGTTATTCATATATTAATATTGATGAATTGTTGAAATTTGCTGGAATGGAAACATATCAGGTTGCAGATGAAGGAACATGGTTTACCCAAACCCAGATAAATAATTTTCATAAAAGGCTAAGGGAATTAACAGGAAATAGAGATATTGCAAGAGAAGCAGGTAGATACGCTGCATCCCCGGATGCTTTAGGTGCAATGCGCAGATATGTTCTTGGACTAATAGGACCCCAAAATGCTTACGAGCAATTTGAGAAAACAGCAGCAAAATTTACAAGATCTTCAAAGTATAAAACCCGCAGAATCGGAAAAAATAAAATTGAAATTAGAGTTACGCCTAATAAAGGTATAAAAGAAAATC
>JAFDCT010000118.1 GCA_019312695.1 Deltaproteobacteria bacterium
CCCTGCCAGGACCACTCCCCCTGCAGCGATATCATAATGACCGGGATAGATATCCTTGCTCATGGTACGCTTTTGGACAAATAGTTCCCCCGTGCTGTTGAAGACCAGTATATAGGCGGCTCGATGCGGTAGCCCCTTGGCCCGCATTTCATGGCGGGGAGCACTGCCGGTTACTTTGTTTTTCATATTTACGATCAGGACGATTTCATCTTCAGGGTTCATGCTGATACGGTGCCGGGGAAAATTTGCAGTAAAAAAAACACACTGACTGTAAATTTATATATATCTAATTTTGCAGTAAAATAATAAATAATGCAGTGAAAGTTAAGGATAATAACCGGCACTGGCAAAAAAGAGATTCTTTTGTAAGATAGAGGTATGGCAGGGAAAAAGCAAAAAAAAATATGCAATGTGTGCGGCGGTACAGGGCAGATCGGTTATTTCAAGGGGGTCAGCAGATTTCTGCTCTCAAATGAAGAATGCGAAGAATGTGCCGGTACAGGTATTGCTTTAAAGGTGGCGGAAGACCTAAAACAAAGAGATCCGGGGAAGAAATTTAAAAAAAATAAACATTTACGTGCGAACCTTTCTGGCGTGAAAGGAGGTAATTACGGTTTGTGAAAATCAACCTTCTGATTTGCCGCCTTTGATTTCCTGCTTCAGCAGGCAGCAGGAGATTTTATATAACGGTTTGCCTTCTGCATCATAACTCAGGTTTTCCGGTTGCAGGAGTTTATTTATCACGCAGCCTTCGGGAATATCCAGGCTGAAGAATCTGGTCTCCGTAAAACCGGTATTGGCAACGAGCCTGTTTTCTTTTATTCTGTAACTGTGCACAGGGTAGTCCTCACAGAGAGGGCACTGGTAAACTCTGCCATTGGGAAAGATGAAGTAATTTTCCGCTACCCTGCCGGCGCATTCAAATTTTTCATCCGGTTCCAGGAAAACCTTTGGATAAATAACGGTAATTCCCTTAGCCGCTGCTTCTGCCGCTGCACTGGGAATTTCTGTCAGCCATTCTTCAGGTGTCAGCTGCCATTTTTCCGCACCATTCATTGCTGTTTTGCCCCGAATGCCTATAACCTGGATGAAGAAACGCTTGACCCCCCAAAGAGAGAGAAGCGGTAGCATATCCTGCAGATACCTGATGTTGTATCTGCTTACCGTGTAAATCAGGCTGACATTAAAACCCGCTGCAACTGCCGCCTGAAGATTATCGGAGCAGACAGCAAAAACCCCTTTGCCCCGCAGGGGGTCATTAACATCAGGATTGGGCCCGTCAAGGCTGAAACTGAGAAAATCCAGATCTGACGGCTTGACCCGCTTCAGGAAATCATGGAACAGGTACCCGTTTGTGTCGACCGTAACAGAGGCATATCCCAATTTTTTTGCATACCGTATGGCATGGGGAAGATCAGAATGCATGCTTGGTTCGCCGCCCAGAAAAATGACATTGGTTTCCTTCTTTGAATCATGGAAAAGCTGCAGCCATTTTTCCAGTGTTTGCCTTGGAACCGTTTCAGTCCCATGTTCCCGGGGATTGATATAGCAGTGGCTGCAGGAGAGGTTGCAGGCTGTCAGGATATGAAAAAAGACGTTCCTCTCCCCTGGTTTGAATCCAACGGTTTTGGCCTGCTGCTTCATTTCTCTGACTCCGCAGCTAGTTGGGAAAGGGTGTAGCGTGCCAGAGGGCTGTCCTGCCAGTAGGTATTTTCCTGATCACCAAAAAAGTTCTTGAAAAGTGCCAGGCTTTCCCGGCGCAGGATATGTGGTGTTATTGCAACTGTCATTTCACGGTATAGGGGGAGAAGTTCCTGCAATGCCAGGCTGGTGCCGCCGCCCATAATGTCCTCGTAACCATAAACGAATGTGCGGATACCGTTAAGCAGGAGAGTAACATAACACATGAGGCAGGGTTCCATGGTCGAATAGACTGTGATGCGTGAGCGATCAATCTCAGGGTGCAGCGCAAACAGTTTTCGCAGTGCCATTATTTCCGCATGATCCAGTTCGTTTTCATGGGGAGGCCTGGAATTTATTCTTCTGCCTCTGCTGACTATCTCATCTTCGTGCACCATGATGCAGCCTACTGGAAACTCTCCTGCAATAAGTGCTTCCCTGGCTTCCTGCAGGGCCTCTTTCATATATATCTCATGTTTACTCATCACGGCGGTCCTTGTGGGCTCAAGATTTCTGGAACAGTACCAATATTCTTTTTTTGTTTCTGAAACAGGAGTTGCAATACTATACTTCCCCAATGTAAAGAAAAAGTCAGCAAATCATTTACACCATAATCACGTAAAGGCAAACAGATCAATAATGACGTAATCGTAAAAAAACCGCGGACTTTAACAGGACCTGAAAATATGGAAGTATTGCAGGAACGAAAACTGTTCGCCTCGTATTGTTTACGATGCAGGCAGTAAAAAGCTCAGCAAGTCAGAGTAACATAGTAGATCGGGTATGAAGGAATCTGCATAAAAGGGGGAAAAGGATGGACAGATTTACAAAAGGTTTTGTGCTGGCCTCATTAGTGTATTTGCTTCTGGCTGCAACCCTTGGCATCTGGATGGGTATGGCAGAAACAGCTGAATGGGTAATATTTGCCCATGTCCACTTTAACCTTCTCGGCTTTATGGCCATGATGATCTACGGGGTGGGATATTTCATCCTGCCAAGGTTCAACGCCAGGGCATTGAAATGGCCCCAATTGGTGCCGGTGCACTTTATTGTTGCCAATCTTGGTTTGATCGGCATGGTATTTACTGCACCTGAAAGGCCTTCAAAGGGATTTACCCTATTTGCCTTGCTTGCTGTGCTTTCGGTTTTACTGTTCGTCATAAATCTTGGTGTGACCCTTCTGGAGCCACAGGAAGATATTGCTGAAGAAAATCTGCCCCCGGTTCCGGAGAAAATTGTCATAACCGATGAGACCAGGGTGGGAGAGATTCTTGTTCGATGGCCGGAAACCCTCGACATCCTTGTAGCCAACGGTTTTAAGCCCCTGGCCGATCCGGCGCACAGGGAAAAGGTGAAACAGCTGCCCGTTACCCTGGGTATGGCCTGCGAGCGTCACAATCTTGATTGTGAGATGATCACCAGTCTTCTCAACAAAGCTGTTGCTGCCCTTGAAACTGACAGAATGAAAGACCGGCCGCAATCAGTGGTTAGAGGGACCAGCAGGAAAACGATCAGACAAGGTGACATCATTGGGCACCAGCATGTAATAGGGGACATACTCAGGGTTTATCCTGCTACGGAAAAGGTCTTTAAAAAATATTATGGTGGAGCCTGTTTTTCATGCCCGGGCCAGGCTACGGAAACAGTCAGGCAGAGTGCCTTGATGCATAATGTTGATGAAAAAAGGATACTGGTTGAACTCAATGAATCTGTAGGATCTTACAATGAATAGGGTTGCACCGGCAGCTGAAAAATTTATCGGCCCTGGCGAGACAATTTCCGGCATCAAGGAATACGGCCGGGGCATTATTCATAATACCTATCTGGTAAAGCTATGCTGCCAGGCCAAGCAATTTATCCTGCAGCGAATGAATACACATGTTTTCACGAACCCTGCCGCAATAATGCATAACCTGAAACTTGTAAGTGAGCATATCCGGCAACGGGAAAAAAATAATGGCGGCATAGTTGACACCGGCTGGCAGATGTTGCGCAGGATACCAACCAATGAAGGCAGTGATTGTTTCATCGATGCAGACGGGAATTTCTGGCGGGCGCTGAGTTTTATCCG
>JAFDCT010000119.1 GCA_019312695.1 Deltaproteobacteria bacterium
ATCAGCCGTGTAACCACCAACAAATATGTCCATACCCCGCAGGGTATATTTGAACTCAAATACTTTTTTTCCACCGCCATTCCTCAACAGAACGGGGGATCCCTTGCGGCAGAGAGCATCAGGCAACGCATCAAGGAGATGATTAAAAACGAACCCCCTGAAAAACCTCTGACTGACAATGCCATTTCCAAGGCTCTTGCCAAGGAGAACACCGAAATCGCCCGTCGCACGGTTGCTAAATACCGAGAGCAGATGGGAATCCTGCCGGTTAAGCACCGGCGCAAGCCAAAGTTGTAAATATTCAAGTCTAAAGATATCTTACCGAAACCTGTCCATTTTCATTCTCTGAAATCTGAAGAATAGAGCCGTTATCAATTTTTATTGAGCGGAAATCATTGAGTGCAAGCCCCTTAAAAAAAAGAACCAGACATCGCAAGACAATAAGATGGCTCACCAGCAAAATCTTTTGTTCCCGGGCAGATGCAAGCAATTGATTTACCGTCCCGACGGCCCTGCTTTGCACCTGAGCCAGAGTTTCACATCCGGCCAAATCGAAATCCTGCGGCGCTGAAAGCCAGGTGGGGTATTGGGCGCCAAACTGCTTTCTTATTTCATCTTTTGTCAAGCCGTCCCAGTGGGGGATATTGATTTCATCAAGTTCTGCCAGGACAGAGACCGGAATATTTAAAAGCGATCCAAGCATTTCCGCTGACTGCATGGTTCGTTTTGCCGGGCCGCAGTATATTGCTGTAATATTTTCAGAACGCAGCTTTTCTCCCACCTGCCCTTTCTGCTTGATGCCTTCAGCATGAAGTTCCTCTCCGGTTCTGCCGGCAAAGCGGTCTTCCTTGTTGGCCGTGGTAATGCCGTGACGAACTAGGTAGATAGTAGACATATATACAAATTGAGCTTGGTAAAATTAAAAATATGGCGCCTTGACGTAAATTGCATAGCGAAGTTATGGCATCATAAATTTTCAATTTCCCATCTTCGACTTTCAATAATAATCACTGCTCCCGTATCAGGTTCAGCAACTCCTCAACAGAAATCCTGCTGCTAATCTCAGTTTCTGCTAGCAGGCTGTTTGCCAGATGCCTTTTTTCCTGGTGCAGCCTAACTATTTTTTCTTCAATTGTATGCTTGGTAATGAGTCTGTATATGGTTACAGGATGCACCTGGCCGATCCTGTGGGCCCGGTCCGATGCCTGGTCCTCAACAGCAGGATTCCACCAGGGGTCCATGTGAATGACATAATCTGCAGCGGTCAGGTTAAGTCCTAATCCGCCGGCCTTGAGGCTGATGAGGAACAGGTCCCCCTGTCCCGCCTGAAAGGCTTCCACTTCCTTTTCCCGTTGTTTCACCGGTGTAGCCCCATCCAGATAACGGTACTTAATTTTTTTTCTATCAAGAAACGAACGGATAATATGCAGGTGACCGACAAATTGGCTGAAAACCAGGGCCTTGTGCCTGTTCTCCAGCAATTCATTGACCACCTTTTCAAATAGCTGCAGCTTTGAACTTTCAATATCAGTTTCTGGCAGAACAAGTTTCGGATTACAGCAGGCACGACGCAGTTTCATAATTTCGGCAAGTATTTTGACAGTGTACCCCTTACCATTCTTCTTAACGACTGATACTCCTGTTGCTGTTTTATTTTTTGGTACGGGCAGGTTGTTGCCTACAGCCAGATTTTCAAGAGCCTGCCGTCTCATGGCTTCATAAAAGGCAAGTTCTTCGTCATTCATTTCCACCTGGAGGGTGATCTCAGTGCGCGGCGGCAGTTCCTCCAGAACCTGAGCCTTATTTCGGCGCAATATGAAGGGACGGATCAGTCTCTTCAGTTTTCTCTTTGCTCCCTTGTCCCCAAAACGTTCAATCGGTATGGCAAAACGCTGATTGAAGCTTTCCAGGGAGCCTAACAGGCCCGGTATAATGAAATTGAAGAGGTTCCATAATTCGCCGAGATGGTTTTCAATAGGCGTTCCTGTGGTCAGGAGCTTAAATCTCCCATTAAGCGACATTGCAGCATGAGAACGCTTGGTCTCCATATTTTTTATTGCCTGGGCCTCATCCAGGACAATAACCTGCCAGTCTAACCCGGCTAAAATCTTTGCCTCCTGCTGCAGGAGAGTATAACTTGTCACCAGGACATCAAATTCCTTCAGGGACTGGACCAGCTTCTTCCTTTTCCTTGGGCCCAATAGATGCATTTTCAAAGTCGGTGCAAAACGGTTGGCTTCCTGCAGCCAGTTCATGCACACGGAAGTTGGCGCCACCACAAGTATGGGACCATTGCGGGTCTTTTCCAGAATTATGGCAAGAGCCTGCAATGTTTTCCCCAGTCCCATATCATCAGCCAGACATGCCCCCCCTCCCCAATGGGCCAATCTCGAAAGCCATTTATAGCCCTCTACCTGGTAATCACGCAGGTCAGCCTGCAGTGTGGAGGGTACCTTGGGATCCAGAGACTGCGCCTCTCTTATCAAGCGCAATTGCGCCAGCCATTTTTCATCGGCTTCCAGATCTCCTGCATCCTGTATCGCATCGGCAAAGGCCATTGCTGTTAAAGGATGAATTCGTAATGACCGGTCACCGATTTCCTGTTTGGTCTGCACTTCTGCCATGTAGGAAAAATCATTAAGACGGCGACGGAAATCATCGGTCAGGGCCAGAAATTCCCCGTTTCCCAATGGCAGGAATTTCCCTGGATTCCTTCGGGCTAGATCCACCAGTCTTTTCATATCAACAACCAGAGACTCATCCACAGATAAAGACCCTGTAACTGCAAACCATGAAAGTCCCCTGCTGCCTTTCGTTTTGCGAACCTGAATTCTGAGCTTTTCCAGAGAGGCACTCTGACGAACAGAAATACGTTCACCTTCGGGCCATTCGATTATTACCTTATCCATAGATTCCCGGAGTTCCAGCAAAACTCCGAGGCAGATTTCCGTATCCTGCAGAAGCCACTCCCTACCTGCTCCTTCATGCTCTGCCAGAGTCGGGCATTTTTCCTCCATCTCCCGGACCTTTTCTTCCTCCAGTTCCAGATCGCGCCTGGTCTGGAGCCTCTGGCCGTCGACTTCCGCCATAACATTCACCGCACCCTGGCCAGGCTTCAAATAGGGGCCTTTGGGGCCGAAAGGTTTTACAAACATTGCCAGCTTAAAACCCGCACCTAGAGGTACAAGCTGGATATATATCTGCGAAGCGGCTGCAACCTCCTTTATCAGGTCCGTTTTACCGTTGAGGTTGTTTATTGCCTTAGTGTCAACAGCTATGGCGGAATGCACGGTCATGTAGGACGAAAGACTCCCCACCACGGCCATGACCTGTTCCCTGTAAGCCGCCGGAACCAGCAGACCGCTTCCGGATATTACTTTGGCAATATCCCTATGTTTTCTGGTCACCTCAATAATTTTAAAGCGTGTCGGTGTTTCCCGGACAACCGATATGCCCTCCTGGGAAAAGTCGTTTAACAGCCTTATGTGCACCTCATCCTTATGCTTTTCAACCAGTAATTCCGGTTCACCTTTGACAAATTCCACCGAAATATCCGGTGCTTCCTCCAGGAAGAGCAGCGGGTGTCCAACCATTGCCGGCAAGGTCTGTTTAAGGTCGAAACAATAGGTAACATTCTGATTGCTCTGTTCGCGTTTCAGTGTTTTGCATATTTTCCGATCAGAATCAGTCATAAAATCAAGCTTCCTGCCGGAATAGATCCTGGAAAGCGCAATGGGCCGCCCCTTGCTCCAACGGTTATCTGAACCCAGCCTCTGTTCTCTTGCTGATATGGAGAATAAACCTTTTTGGTATCCAACCAGCCAGACCATGCGGCAGTTGCCCTGGGCCTTTTCCTGCAGCAGCTCCGAATCATCGGTGATATTGATCAGCGCCTTCAGCCTCCTCTTCCAGGGCTCTTCCAATGTTACCGCATCGACAATGGAGACCATTTTCGTCTTTTTCCGGATGCCGGCTGCATAATCAAGCAGTTCAGCATCCTGGTCAACCCTGCCGATCAATTCGGCAAATTCCATGGCAATCCAGTCAAAACCGCTTTCACGGGCCCTCTGCCAAAGAAGTCTGAATAAATCATTTGATTCCTCCCGGGCAGTCAACGTTGGCAAATAGCCACTCAGCCAGTACCTGACCATTGCCCCCAGCAGAATTGTTAAACTGTTTGCCGTAAAAGCAGAAAAATCCTCTGAAATTTCAGACAGGCCGCTTTCCTGGGCCGAGATGAACTGATCCACCATTTCATAAGCACCGGAAAGTATGTTGCCCGGCTGCTGGCTCCTGACCGTATCAATAAATTTCCTGATCCTGTTCAAAGAATTGACATCACCTGTTTTCAGCAATGCCAGTATGAAAAAGAGCCCTGAAATCCCGGGAAAAAACATTCTTTTTCGTGAACCGATTTTCTGCAGCTGCTGCAAGTCTCCCTCAAACAGCTGCAAAGCCAACTCGTTATTGCCCAGCATGAATTCAATGCATCCTGTCATGCCGCTGGCCACAAAAGATTCAGAATTGTTCAAGACAAGCTCTTTAACCTCTTCAAGGTTGCCTCGCCAGAGTAAAAGGCTGGCCAACAGGCGATGAAACGGCAGCCTCTCCTCAGGAGGTATTTTTTGCAGTGTTTTCCGACTTCGCAGGTACGAGAAGCCATTATCAAGTAACGACAGATAATGCAGGGAATAGTTCATCATCTGGCTCAGCAGATAAAACTGCGAAGAGGGGGCTAATGACGATAACCAGCCAGGATCAAAAGGGTTATTGCAGAAACGCACTGCCGGGAAAGACCTTAATACCTCATCTTTACACTGTTTACAGAGGATGAGCTGCATATTTTCCAGATGCACCATATTACTGTTATATAATCCAATCCGGTATTCACGCATGGCTCGTAAACACCTCTGGGGCCATTTTGACTGATATTGCGAAAAAGGAATCTCATCCTGTACTGCTTCGGACAGCTCCCTGAAATTCCCTTCTTCTGCAGCACTCCTGCTTACAGGTTCAACAAGGCTATCGGGGCAGCGGCAGTCTTTGTCAAGCAGATCAAGTGCCTGCAGTTTCTGGATAAAGGGGCTTATTGTGGCTGAAGTCAGCCACTCACCTTGCGGACCGGTTATTCTGGCTCTGCGCAGACAATTGACCAGGGTAATACGGTTGACCGGTTCATAGATTATGGAGACAAGTTGAAGAAGG
>JAFDCT010000120.1 GCA_019312695.1 Deltaproteobacteria bacterium
AACGAGTTCGTTAAACTCAACATCGTCAGACTCTTCTAGCCCTGCTGCCAGAAATTCCTGCAGCTCCGGCCGTTGTTGCAGATAGATGCCAATTTTTTGTAATGCTTTATTGCGGTTGACGCTCAAAAGGGGGGTCTGCGAAAGCAGCTCAACAAATTCAAAGGGATCCTGCGGACTGATCGTATCATTATAGAACCTGCCAAAAAGCCTCATGCCGTGGGCAAAAGGTATAAAGTCATCCCAGTAGATACCGGTCCATTTGTCCTTTATTCCCCTTCTTTTCTCAATTTCTGCCGCCAACTCCAGGTCTGAAAGAACTCGCAGGTCTGTTTCCGCCAGTTTTGCGGCCTCGCTTATCATCGCCGGAAAATATTCATTCTCAATTTTAACCCGCAGCTTTTTCAAATTTTCATGACTTCTGTGCAAACTGAGGTACCAACCCCTCTTATCAGTTGCAGCGTCATCCCTACCTGCAGTTACCGGCCTGGACTGCAGGATGATAATATCTCCGCCAACCTTTGTCCATTCAACATCCTGGGGCTTTCCAAAAAGCTCTTCAAGTTTTTTGGCCTTGGTGTAAACCTTTTTTACCTCAGCCGGACTGAGAGGCGGTTGCCCCATTTTCTTCGGCGGCAAATCCTTTAAAATGACTGCTTTCCCTTCAGGCGCCATGAATTTTTCCCGCCCGGGCTCCCGATGCTCCCTGATGGTATTGTCGTTTCTCAGCAAAAGCCAATGGTCCGGTTCGACCTCACCGTCCACCAGGCCCTGGTTCAACCCATAAACAGCCTCAACAACACCCTGAGTTGCGTCAGTGGGATTAATACTGAATGTCACGCCTGAAACATCACCTGCTACGAGTTCCTGCACAACAACGGCCATAGAGCTCTTCGCAATATCCAGGTCAAGCTCCTGGCGGTATAGCAGGGCACGATCCGACCACAATGATGCCCAGACCAGCTTGATATGATCTAGAATGGGCTTTGTGCCCCTGATATTCACAAAAGATTCATGCAGGCCGGCGAATGAGGTCCCCGGAGCATCCTCTTGCGGAGCAGAAGAGCGAATAACAACTGGCTGATTTGCAAAATTCTGAGAAACAACAGCGGTGATTTCCCGGGAAAGCTTTTCCGGCATCTTAGTACGGAGAAACAAATTCCTTATCCTGAGCGCTGCATCCCAGATTTCCTCCCAGCGCATATCAGAAAAAATCTTGCGGTGCAGTTCCAGCTGAATTCTTTCCTGCAGCCCGTTTTCCCTGATAAACTTCTTATAGGCGGTTGTAGAAACACAGATCGTTGCCGGCACTGCGAAACCCGCCCGGTGCAATTGCCATAATGCAACAGCCTTGCCTCCGAAAACTTTAGATTCTGCCTGGCTTATTTCAGATAACAGATGGGTCGTCTTCATTTCTCATATGCAGTTCCATAACTTTTTGAAAATGGCTGACAAGATAATAACGCAGCACAACGATGCAAATAAAAGCCGTGGTGGGAGACCGGAGAAAATCATCCAGGTATGGGTGTTTTCTCAAATAGAGCGAAACCAGTTGGTTTCCAGGTGCTGCAATTTGCAGTTCTTCCGCAACACCCATAATGGTTACAGCTTTTGCAGCATGAAAATCTTCTTCCTGGTTGGACCGATTATCAATGAGCAGGGAAACCTTTGGATTATTCTTGATGTTGGCAAATTTTCTCGTTGCCTTTGGAGTAGCCAGCACGATTGTCTGCAAATCATCAGCTGCAGCAAATGCTATAAGGCTGGCATAAGCAAAACCATCGGCACTTTGTGTACTGAGTACCGCCAATTTCTGCGATGCGAGCAACTCTGCTATTTCCTTTTTCAGCTGCAGTTCACCTGTCATGAGCCTTCTCCTGATAACTTAGTTTAATGGGGCATGCCAATCATGAATCATTCTTGGGAAGTGACAGTCGCTTTCAGCTTCCTGAATTATCTTTATCTGGCTGAAACCCCACCTGAAACAATGAGCTTCATCACCGCGCCGGGATCGGCAGCCAGGGGGATAACCTGCTCCCTTTGGGCAATTATGAGATTGCCGGCAAAGTTATAGGACTGGGGAATATAGACTGCAATACTGTCCTTGATGCCGATATTCTCCAGGCTGTCACGGGTTGCAAACCCGAGAATCCTGATTTTGCTTTCCCTGTCGAGTAGTACCTGGACAGGCCTGTTGAAGCTTTTTTTATCACCGACAAAGGCGTTCACCAGGTCCTTGATGGCAGAATAGATCATTTTGATCAACGGCAGCCTGGCAAATATCCTATCGACAAGGTGGACAATGTTTTTTGTCAGAAAATTTGAGGCAAAAAACCCAATGAGCGTGATAAAGACTATGGTTACAATAAAGCCGAGTCCTGGAACCGGCAGATCAAGCACTCTGTCAATTTTGGTAAAAATCCAGTAGATTACATACAACGTAACAAACAGCGGGATCAGAAACAGCAGTCCCTGGAGAAAGTACTGGCTTATCCTTTTCATGCTTTGCCCCCATATATATCTTGTTGATATTCATAAAAAATTGACCGGCATCTCCTTATTGGATTATCCGGGAACATATTATTTTACTGTATGCAAACCCGCCCCTTTCAGGCTGACCTTTCCTGAAACGCTGTCTAAATTGATGGAGACAGGAAGAAATCTTCTAATAATGTCAATATTGGTCTGCAAATGGCTCGTAACTTTTTCTGTTATGATAAAGGAGTCACCGTGCGCCAGCGCCAGGTAAAGAATAAGCTGGTCTGCCAGGTGGAAGTCCACTGTTGCTTCGGTCTTTTCAAAATCCTTGAAAGCCCTGCATGTCTCAGCTGCCACTTCTTCAGCCGGTTTGCCGCGCTTGCCCAAAGCACTGAAGCCGGCAACAGTATGCTCATAGTCAGCTTCCAGAAAGACAAAATTTCCCGGACTTAGGGTTCGGCAAGCCAGAGTATCTGAACCAAGCTTGTCACCATAGTCTGCAAGACACGTTTCCATGTGGGCAACTTCACGCTGGACAATATGATCCGGGAGATTTACCGTACTGCAGGCCGAAATCTGCAACTTCTTGAGATTTCCTCTTTGGGCCAGGTTCACCCCCTGCAAATTATGACATGGCTTCACCAGCAGCCTTATCTCACCACCGCCCTTGGGATAAAAGCCCCAGCGTATCAACCTGACGCAAACATTTACTCCCAGTTTTTGTAAAGCAGGCAGAAAAACCCTGTCGACATAATGAAACGGGGGGCTGAAAGGTACATGTGTGCCACCTGTTATGGTAATTTCCGAGGGCTGCGAAGCATAAAGCAGAGGCGGCAGGACAGCCCCCAGCAACATACTGGCAGCACCGGCTGTGGAAATCTCAAAGCGATACCTCCCCCCTTTTAAGGTGCGCGGTATAAACATAAGACTGGTGGAATGCTTGTGAGCCCCCTTAACCTCTGCATCTGTAATTTTTGCCAGTGCCAAGACACCTGCCAGGTGCTGGGTCTTCAAGCCCGGTTTTGATCGATTGGCCCTGATATGGTCGAGCTTCACAGGCTGCCGAAGCAGGGCTGCCATTGCAAGCGAGGTCCTCAGGATCTGACCGCCGCCTTCCCCCAGCCTGCCATCAATGTGAATTGGTTCAGACATGGTATGCTTCATCATAACCGCTGGATAAGATAAAGAAATGTCTGGATCCGGCTTTTTTGTTTTATTAATCTGAACTGCTCAAGGAGTTTTTTGGTGTTCCGGCTGCCTTTTAAGGGCGAGATATAAATGCATCCTTTAGCAGCATTTTTCTTTACCGCCTCATCAATATGCGCAGTAAGAGCTGGAATATGGCTTGCCGGCAGATCCTCGCCGATCAGAATATTAGCAGTTACCTCGATATTCTCATAGCTTTTGTTTATTCTTTGCATCCTTTTGAAGGCCTTTTGCATCACTGCTGAAGGCACCGGTTTCTTGAAAAACCGCAGGGCGGCATCATCAAAAGATTCCAGCCCGATATTTGCATACGTATAAAACGGCAGACTGTTCATGTGATGCCAAAAATCCTCATCCTTATCCAGAAATGACTCAGCGCTGCCAAAAAGAAAAAGCCTCGGTTCCTGCATGTATGACTTTTTTATATCAAGTATTGTATAGGCCTGATCCGCTGCAAAGAGAATATCATCAGGAGACGCCCCCA
>JAFDCT010000121.1 GCA_019312695.1 Deltaproteobacteria bacterium
CGGAGTTCAATGCTTGCGCCTTTAAAAGTAATATCATGCTGGCCGAATCCTATGCGATCACCTAATGCCAGTCGGATCTGCTCCCTGATCAGGTTGGGATGCTTCCCGTTAATATAACTGATACGGGCCGATATGTCGTTTTCCACCTGTATCCGGGTATTTACTTCAAGCAGGTAAGGCTGGCCGTCCTGGGCTACAATCCATTCCCAGGTGCCGACGTTGTCATAGCGCACATGGGAGGCAAGTTTTAAGGAATACAGAACAATACGCTCCAGCACTTCATTGGCGTCAAAATTATAAACAAAGCAGGAGTCATCAAATCCCGGGGCAGCTTCAACCCTTTTCTGGCGACCGGTACTCTGGATAGTGCAGTTGCGGGTGCCGAAATGGAGTCTTTCACCATGGCGGCTGCAAAGCAGTTGTACTTCCAGGTGATTATAGTCGCGCAAACATTGCTCAATCAAAACCCCGGCATCGCCAAATTGCCTTTTGGCATAATTCTGCACCTGGCGGTAAACCCGTCGGAATTGCTCAATTTCACGGACCTCCTCTATACCCATACCGCCGCCGCCAGCAGCAGCCTTCACAAGTATGGAGGGATCTTTGATGTTCTGGCTTTTTTGTTCATCCAGCAGTTGGTCGGCAATTTCCTCAGCCTCCATTTCATTATAAATAGGGCTGTCAGTACCTGGTATGACTGGGATAGCAAGTGACTTCGCCACCTTTTTAGTGTTTATTTTATCGCCGAGGTTTTTAATGACCTGCCAGTTGGGGCCGATAAAGGTTAATGGCCTGTCCCGTACTGTGACCCGCCGGGCGAAGCGAAAATCTTCCGAGAAAAAACCATAACCGGGATGTATGGCAGTACATTCCGTATGGTCGGCGACTGCTAAAATATCATTGGGATCAGTATAGCTGGTGACCTGCCAGGCCTTTTTGCTGTTGCTTTTACTGTCACGATTCAGGCGGACATGCTCCGAATCCTCGTCTGCTGCAGTAAAGACCACAACATAATCAAGCCCGAGATCCTGGCAGGCCCGCATTATCCGTATGGCTATCTCGCCTCTGTTTGCTATGAGGATTTTACCGTTCACAATAATTCGGTTCAGTAATTCAGTTTTTTAAAAATAATAAAAAAATCAGGATATAAGCTGTAAGCTTAAATATAAATTATACATAGGCGCATACAAATATTAAAGGGAATAATACCTAATTTTTTCTTCTATAACAAAAAGGGGATGAATAGCACTCAATACATATTCATCCCCTTCTGGAAATTATAAAGAGCGGACTGTATACTTTTTTTGTCCTAAACAGTCAATTTTTTTCTTGACTTTATGGTGTTTTTTCCCTACCCATGCAAGAAACAGTTAGAAGGCAAAATACCCTAAAAAGAGATAAAATTTCTGTTTCAACAAAATAGTTACGCTTTTAATAATTCTGCATGGAAAAAGACCAAGACTCCTCATCCGATTTACCTGACTCGCAGCCCAGTAAAAATATTTTAATCCGTCTTCTGGATATTCTTGGATTAAGCCGTTCTCCGGATACGACCGAAGACCTTGAGATGGAAATTCAGGAAATTCTGGAAGAAGGCGAAGAGCAAGGTTTGATCACCCGCCAGGAAGGGCAGATGATCAACAGTATTTTTGAGTTCAGGGATACCCTCATCCATGAAATTATGACCCCGCGAACGGAAATAGTATATGCAGACGTTAAGATGGGAATCCCCGAAGTGCTGAAGCTGATTATGCGGGAGGGGTTCACTAGAATCCCCGTTTTTTCCGAGACCCATGATAATATAATAGGCATTTTGAATGCCAAAGACCTTCTTGTCTGCGTGGATGATCCTGGGTCATGTCCGGATATAAAAAAACTTATCAAGCCACCTTATTTTGTACCTGAAACCATGCGCATTGTGGATCTGCTCAGGGCTTTTCAGGCCAAGAAAAATCATTTGGCTATTGTGACAGATGAATTTGGGGGAGTCCGAGGCCTGATCACCCTGGAAGATGTGCTGGAAGAAATTGTGGGCGAGATTGATGATGAGTATGACAAGGATGAGCCCCAGTGGCGGGCCCTGCAGGATGGCAGTCTCATGATTTATGCCAAGGAGGACATAGAAGAGGTTGAGTCTTTCTTTAATGTGGAATTGCCTGACGGCCCATATGAGTCAGTGGGAGGTTTCATCATTCATCAGCTTGGGCACTTGCCCAAGGCCGGTGAAATTGTGGAGCTTGATAATCTGTTATTCAAGGTTGTTTCAGCAACCAAGCGTCATATCAAAACCGTAAAAGTCCAAAGAAAATGACTGGGGAGTTAGAATGAAAGTTGGGGGAGAACTGAGCAACAGCCTCCAGCCGGTCTGGCTTGCCCTTGGCACAGGAATACTGCTCTTTTTGTCTTTTCCCGGGGCTGTGGGGTTGTGGCCTCTGGCCTGGATAGCCCTGGTCCCCCTGCTGCTCGCTCTAAAGGATACCGGAACAGGAACTGCCGCCCGGTTGGGACTGCTTGCAGGCATGGTGCATTATCTATCGCTTCTGTACTGGATTATCATTGTTCTTGGCAGATACGGCAATCTGCCCTTGTGGATCTCAATACCGGCTCTTGTTCTCCTTGCCCTTTATATGAGCAGCTACCTGGTGCTTTTCTGTGTAATTATCAACCGGGTCTGGAAGTACAGGGAATTCCTGATCGTCTGGGTCGGGCCCCTGCTGTGGGTAGGTCTTGATTTTATCCGTTCATTTCTTTTTTCAGGTTTCCCGTGGCAGGATCTTGGATATTCACAGTACAAGGCTTTGCTCCTTATCCAAACTGCTGATCTGACAGGCCATTACGGTATTACCTTTCATATAGTACTGGTAAATTCCGTGACGGCCCTACTTCTTGTCCTCTGGGTTGCCAACAGATCTGCCGGGCAGACCGCGCAGCAGGTCGTAACATTAAGGATCCGGCGGGCCTGGTTTTCTGCAATACTTCCGGCTTTGGCCATGGTGCTGATAGTCCTGGGCTACAATGCTATCCGTTATAGCCAGATATCGGCGACCATTGCAGAAGGGGTAAAGATGAAGATCGGAGTTGTCCAGGGTAACATTGAACAGGATCAGAAATGGTCACCTGCCATGCGCCTGGAAACGATTGATATCTATACCGAACTCTCGAAACAGGCGTTGACTCGGGAAAATGAACCTCCTGAGCTGCTTGTCTGGCCCGAAACAGCACTTCCCTTTTTAATCAGCGACAATCCCTATTTCCGGAGGCTGAAAAATATTTTTATCACAAAACATCAAGTATGGCTCCTTTCCGGGGCGCCTTATTATGAGGAGATTGCTGCTAAAAAAAAGGGACAGGGAAAGAAATTCCTGTCCTTTAACAGCGCCTATCTTTTCAGGCCTGACGGAGAAATCGGGGCGCGTTATGATAAGCAGCACCTGGTACCCTTCGGTGAATATGTGCCGCTCAGCGATTATTTGCCTCTTCCCGGTCCATTGGTCGAAAATGTGGGTAATTTCAGCAGCGGAAAAACAGGGACGCCCCTGTCCTTTCAGGATGCAGCAATTGGGGTATTGATCTGTTTTGAGAGCATCTTCCCGGAACTTGCCAGGGACTGGACGCACAAAGGTGCCAACCTGCTGGTCAATATAACAAATGATGCCTGGTATGGACGCTCAAGTGCACCCTGGCAGCATTTATCAATGTCGGTATTCAGAGCTGTTGAGAACAGGAGAAGCCTTGTGCGTTCCGCGAATACCGGTGTAAGTGCTGTTATAGACCCGTTGGGCAGAATAACGAGTGATTCGCCGCTTTTTCAGCCCTTTTATCTCGTGGCCGATGTGCCATTACTGCAGGTAAAAACCATATTTGTCATATTGGGGCATTATTTCGGGTTAATATGCCTGATTGTCTGCCTGCCGATCTTGTTGCTTTTAAGACAAGGCAAACGGCGAGAGATGTGATGCAATTACGAACCCCGATGATTATAATTAATATTTAACGGAGGAATTTAGCCATGTCAGCAGAACTCAAACAAAAACTTCAGGACTTAAAGGATCGTATTCTTGCCTTGAAGGAGCATCTTTGAGGTAGATTACAAGAAAGAGCAACTGACAGAGCTAGAAAAGGAGATCATGGCACCGGGTTTCTGGGATGATGCTTCAAGGGCAAAAAAGGTCCAGCAGCAGAGAGGCCGCATTCAAGATGCCATAGAATCATGGGAGTCTTTCAACTCCACCGGGGAGGATGCTTCGCTGCTGCTTGAAATGGCCCTGGAGGAGGAAGATGAAGAGGCTGCCGGAGAAGTAGCCCAAATCCTTGAGAAGCTGGAAGTAAAGGTCGATAATTTTGAGCTGGAATGCATGTTCTCGGGAGAGCATGACGAGAACAATGCGCTTCTTACCATTCACGCCGGCGCCGGAGGAACAGAAGCCCAGGACTGGGTTGACATGCTGCTGCGCATGTATCTGAGGTGGGCGGAAGAAAAGGGTTTTCAGACCGATATCCTTGATTATCTGCCCGGAGATGAAGCCGGGGTAAAAGGTGTTACCGTTTTGATCAAAGGTCATTACGCCTATGGCTACCTGCGTTCGGAGATGGGCATTCACAGGCTGGTCCGTATCTCCCCGTTTGATGCCGGAGGACGCAGGCATACCTCATTCGCTTCGGTGTTTATTTTCCCCGAGCTTGATGAAAATATCGATATTGATATCAATGAAAAAGATCTGCGTATTGACACTTACAGGGCCAGTGGAGCTGGAGGTCAGCATGTGAACAAAACCAGCTCAGCTGTGCGCATTACCCATTTGCCTACAGGCATAGTTGTGCAGTGCCAGAATGAACGTTCCCAGCACCGCAATAAGGACATGGCCTTCAAGATGCTTCGGGCCCGGCTCTATGAAAGGGAAAAAGAGCTTCAGGCCAAGGAGCAGGAAGGTCTGCACGGTGAGAAAAAAGAGATCGGCTGGGGTAGCCAGATCCGTTCCTATGTCCTGCAGCCATACAGAATGGTAAAAGATCACCGGACCAACTGCGAGATAGGCAATGTGGATGGTGTCCTTGACGGCAACCTGGAGCCTTTTATCAAGGCCTATCTGCTCTGGCAAAGATAAGCAGATAGTTAAAAAAATGAACAAAGGCGGCAAAAATGATGAAGGTTTCTGCGTCAAGTGCGGGACCTGCAATACTGTGTGCCCGGTGTTTATGGCTACAGGTAATGAAATATATACGCCGCGCGGCAGGCAACACCTCAAGTCCAGGATAGCCAAGGGAGAAATTTCAAAACATTATGCAGAGATATTTTCAAAATGTCTGCTGTGTGGTGCCTGTCATGAGGCCTGTCCACGAGGCCTTGATACCCCGGAACTGGTTATCAGCGTCCGGGCAGAATTGCCTAAACTTTCAGGTCTTTCATTTCTCAAATATGTGACGCGCAAGGCACTTATTCATCCATCTCTGCTGTCGGGTTTGTCCAGGGCAGGTGCTGCGGCAGATGCCCTGTTTGGTGAATGGCTGCCGCAGGACAGCGGTCTTCGCCTGCGTTTGCAGGGTTTAAGCAAAAAAAACTTTAAACTGCCGGCATCAGGTTATATTGAGAAGCTGAAAGCTGACGAAACGACAGCTGCAGAACAGCAGGAAAGCATGTTGAAGGGGGATATAAATTTTTATGTCGGATGCCTTGCCGATCACCTCCAGCCGGAGATTGCAGAAGCCACTCAGCTTCTGCTGTCGAAAACAACCGGTACCAAAGCCGGAGTGCCTTTTACCCAGACCTGCTGCGGCATGGCCGCGCTGGCTGCCGGCAGGAAGGATGAGGCCCGGGAACTGGCCCAAATAAATATCATGGCCTTTGAGGAAAATGATTTTCCCATCCTGACCTCTTGCTCCTCCTGCTATTATCAACTCCGGTCCTATAAGGAGCTTTTTGCAGAAGAGCCGGAATGGCAGCAAAGGGCTCTTCGCTTTTCTGAACGGCTTCAGGAGTTTTCCACGTATTTTCTCGATAAGCTTTCTGCCGAAAATGGACTGTTGGTTCCTGACGAATCTGCCTTCCGTAAAAAGGTATTGTACCATGATCCATGTCATCTAAGATACAAGTTGCACATAACAGAGGAGCCCCGTGAACTTATCAGGTTGCTGCCCGGCATTGAATTGCAGGAGCTGCCGGATGGCCCCAAATGTTGTGGCCAGGGTGGCCTTTTTCAGATGGCGCATCCGGATCTGGCCCGGGAGATTCAGGCAAGGCTGGCTGCTGATTTTGGGACACTTACGGTCAAGACTGTGCTCACGGCCTGTTCAGGCTGTCTGCTGCAGTGGCAGCAGGGATTGACAGGCGAGAATAAAGGGTGCCGGGCGGAACATCCGGCAGTATTTATAGCCAGGCTTCTGCGATGAAGTTGCAAAAATGCTTGTCCTCGTTTTGATCTGCTGCTAAAAGATAGCGCATGGCAGTAACCGCTGCAGGCTGCATTTTTTTAAATTTACTTACAGGCGTTTATATGGGCCGGACAATCCGGGAAGAAATGGAGGCA
>JAFDCT010000122.1 GCA_019312695.1 Deltaproteobacteria bacterium
AGCAGCAGGTAACCGTTGTCCCGCATGAGATTATTGCTCAGTGCGGCATAAAATACAATATTGACCACAGCTATAAAGGTGAGTAGGAACTGGCTTATCCTGATTAAAATCTTGCCGCATCCGTATGTTATCTTATAGAGCCCCATAGTTTCAAGCAGTGCGGCTGAAATCAAGAGAGTGAGAGATACCAGAAAACTCAGACTCAGAATGAGTGTTTTGTTTTTCGTGATGAACGTAACGATGAATTCATAGGAGATGGTATCCTCAACACCATATATCCAGTGATTGAGGATTATTATTAATGCTGTTAATGCAAAGTCTTTTAGTAAGCCACCCATGGTGCTCTATAGAGTTTCGTTAGCAATCAGGCATAATCTTCCAAGAAGCCAACGGCACGATCAATTTTATGTATATAGGCAAAACCCTGCCCCTTTTTATCCAGCTTGGCTGCCTTGACAACTGCTTCAAATACGGTATCGGTCTGATTTTCCTTGGTCACAATCAGAATTATCTCCTTTTCCGGGACAATCAGTCTTGATAGGACGCCGAGTTTCTGGCGCACACCGGTGCCACGACCATAGTAATAGGTTGCTCCGGGTGCGCCTGCTTTCAGGGCAGCATCAACTACTCTTTCCGCCCTTCCTCTTTGGACAATGCAGGTAATTAGATCGAGTTCATTCATGTTTAGGTACTCCTTGGATGCTCCGAAATTCTGCGAGCAGGTAATAACAGGTTTGCAATCATTACAGCGGTCAAACCCTATTAGTGTCATTTTAAGCAAGAATTGTACCTGAAATGGAATTTGTCTCTATATATATTTCAGGTCAACAATGATAAACATATCAGTGTTATAAAGAGATTAATATAAAAAAATTCGTGATTTTAAAAAATTATACTTCTAAAAAAAAAATTTGGGTACGTCTTACTGTATGTCTTGCAAAAATACGATGTGACTAACATACAAACATTATGCATGCAATTAGTGATATTATGAAGCCCACTTATTGTCTGAGAAATTTATAAAGCTGCAGTGATTTTTGACAAGATATGAAAAGGTAAATTGTGTAATATGTATTTATTATATATATTAATTCTGTCAAATATTAGAAATGGTTCTCTATGATTGTTTTTGACCTGGCATGTGAGTGCGGCTGTACATTTGAAGGCTGGTTTCAGGATCGCAGACATTTTGAAAATCAGCGTAAATCATCCTATCTTGAATGCCCGCAATGCGGCAGCAGTGAGATACAAAAAATTCTTTCGCCCATACCTTTTCACTCATCATCCTCTGCTGTGAATATTCCTGCCAATAATTATAATCCCGACCAGGTATCAGCCGAAGACGCTGAAAAAGCACTTAGAATTTTACAGAAATTTGTTGAGGCCAACTTTGAGGATGTTGGAACCGATCTGTCCATGGAGGCCCTGAAAATACATTATGGAGTGATAGAACCACGGAATATTCGAGGTGTGGCTACAGAGTCTGAAGAGAAAAAGTTAAAGGAAGAGGGGATCAATCTTCTGAAAATCCCCCTGCAGATCAAAAGCGAAAAAAACAATTAGATAAATTTACCTCTCAGACGTTCAATTTCAAAGATACAAACCAGTTTAGTTTTCCGTGTGTTTGATCTCCTTAAACTGTTTCAACCTGAAATAGTTTTCCCGTTCCCTTTCTCCCAGGTACTGGGTAATAGTTTTAATCTGCATTTTCAGCTGGGGCAGGATGCGTTCCTCCAGAACCCTGACCCGTCTGGTAGTTTGGATGATTTCCCGGCTTAAACGTTGCAGTTTGTTGTCATATTCAGCGATGTCCAGGATTGCATCAACAATTTTTTCAAAACGCCACATTGCTTCTTCAAGATTAGCGGTTGTGGACCGGATGTCATAGTTTCTTGATCCTATGTCCCGCACTGCTGATTCTCGTGGAGAAATCTCTTTATATTCCAGGCCCCATAGTTTTCTCAATGTTACTGCAACACCAAATTCTCTGGCTGTTGCTTTGCTGATTGAATCAATAGTCGCTTCACCCATATGTCCTATGCTGAAAAGCAGTTCAACAATACCATCACCATACAACTGCCTGATAACTTTGCGGGACTCCAGGTACGGAGTTGAGGTTTTCAGAAATTCGATGATGAGGGCCTGGCGCCTCGATTTCAGTATGCCGATGGAATTGCTTACCGAGGAGGATTTTTCCTTGAGCAGAAGGAGGTTTGTTCTTGTCGGATGAATCATGTTGCTATTATTCCGCTTGTTTTTTTTGCAGATTTCCAGAGACAAGGTTGAATTTTTCAAGGACTTTCAAACCGGTGTCCAGTGTTTTGTAAATGGAACGCGACTCTGTTGCCTGGTGGATAAATTCGTTTTCAAAAACAGTGGTAAAATCCAGGAGCAACTGGTCCGACTCAGCCATGCCGTCTCTGCCGACAATGGCTTCAAGTTTTTTTAATTCTCTGCCCTTGGCATAGTTTTTATACAGCTGATTTGCCAACTCGCGGTGATCTTCCCTGGTCCTGCCTGGGCCGATGCCTTTCTGCATCAGCCGGGAGAGACTGGGTAAAACATCTATTGGCGGGAAGACTCCCTGCAGGTGCAGTTCGCGGCTTAATACTATCTGTCCTTCCGTGATATACCCGGTCAGGTCAGGAATAGGGTGGGTGATGTCGTCTTCCGGCATGGTGATGACCGGTATCATAGTTATGGACCCCGCCGAATCTTTTATCCGGCCGGCGCGTTCATAGAGGGATGCCAGGTCTGAATACATGTAGCCAGGATACCCCCTGCGTCCCGGAAGTTCTTTCCGGGCATTTGAAATTTCCCGTAAGGCATCGCAGTAATTAGTCATATCAGTGATAAGAACCAGGATATCCATGTTGTGGTCAAATGCCAAAAATTCAGCAACAGTCAGGGCAAAACGAGGAGCCATCAAACGCTCCATCACCGGATCATCTGCCATGTTGATTATGGCAACAAATTCAGACTCAATATTCTGCAGAGCATTGAGGTAAAAGGAATATTCATGAAAAGTGAGCCCCAGGGCAACAAAGACAACAGCAAAACGCTTTGAACTTTCCCGCAACCTGGCATTCTGCAGAATCTGGCCCACAAGTTCCTTGGCTGGTAGGCCGGCACAGGAAAAAATGGGCAGCTTTTGGCCCTTGACAAGGGTGTTCAAGCCATCAATGGCTGATATTCCCGTTTCAATAAATTCTTCCGGCCGTCGCCGTGAAACCGGATTTATTGGATATCCCCGGGCAGGTCGCCATAAAGAGGCGATATACATGGGTAAGCCGTCCAGCGGTACAAAGGAGCCGTCAAGCTTGCGGTCAAGGATATCTTTTGCAAGGGGTACCTGCCTGACAATATCCGTGAATATAACTTCTATATTTTTTGCATTAAGTCCCCTGGTATCGCCAAAAAGCTGAATGAGAATATTGCCTTTGTCAATTTCAAGAATTTCACCTTCAAGCCTGATATTATCCGGGCCGATCACTGCAACGACCTCTCCAATTCGGGCTCTATGCACATTCTCAACATACAGGAGTTGGCCGGCTATCCTGTACGCAGTTTTGTATTTATGCTCAGAGAGTCTCATTAATCACTCTTCCCGGCAGCCTGATCGAAACCTTTGAGATACTGGTCAATAATGGCGCGTATGATTTCCATGGTTTTTGCAGGTTCACAGAAAGCATCCTCCGTATAGGCGCTCTGTGCCAGGAAGTCATTGCGGATTGCAGCTGCAACCTTCATGACCAGTCGGTCCTGTTCCTGCAACCCTTCAATACCAACAATTTCCATAATTTCTTTTAAGGATTCCTCCTTGTGCATAATTTCACGGCAGAGGTTGCGCAGGACCTCCCAGTCATTTGAAACATTTTTCTTAAAGTGTTCGAAAAGCACATCCTGGTAAAGAGAGTAGCTCTGCATCCAGTTAATCGCCGGAAAGTGCCTGCTGTTTGCCAGTGTGGTATCAAGCATCAAAAATGCTCCGGATGTTCTCAGGAGAGCCTGGGTTACCGGTTCAGTAAAATCACCTCCAGGTGGTGAAACAGAAAGAATCATGCTGAGAGAGCCAATATCACCGGAAAGGGTTTCCACAACACCAGCTCTTTCAACAAACGATGAAAGACGGGAAGCCAGATAAGTCGGATACCCTTCTTCGCCGGGCATTTCTTCCAGGGAAGAGGATATTTCCCGAAGCGCCTCGGCCCAGCGTGAAATTGAGTCAGCCAGAAGCAGGACATGAAAGCCAAGGTCGCGATAATATTCCCCCAGGGTGACGGCTGTATAGATTGATGCTTCCCGGGCAGCGACGGGCATGTTGGAAGTATTGACCACTAGAACGGTTCTGTCCAT
>JAFDCT010000123.1 GCA_019312695.1 Deltaproteobacteria bacterium
AGGAGTGTTTTTTTCTTGGTATTGCATTCCTTGCAGCATGTGACGATATTGTCCTTGGTGCTTCTGCCGACCCGGGCCAGGGGTACGATATGATCCATGGTCAAATCCTTTGGTTTATAATGCCTACCGCAATAATAACAGTTCCCGGCTGCCAGCTTCTGGTGCCACCATCTTGTTTTCCGCAGCTTCCGGGCTTTGTCTTTTTGGCGCCTGAGTTCAGCCTCATCAACTCCGTCAAAATGAAAAGAATCACTCATATAAGCTCCCCTCGCAGCAATTTGCGTGCTTCACCTATGAGATACAGGGAACCTGCAATGCAGATAAGGTCATCTCGAGTTGCAACTTCAGCAGCCTGTGCCAACGCCTTAGATAGCGAATTCTCACATTGGGCCCGGTTCTGGATATCAGCCGGCAGCATCTTTACCATCTGCTCCGGCAGGGCTGACCGTTCATATTCAAGCCTGGTAAAAACAATTATGTCAGCTAGCCTGGCTATCTGCGGCAGAACAACTCGAAAATCCTTGTCAGTCATGGCAGCCCAGACAAGAATCAGCCTGTCATATTCAAAGTCATTTTCAAGGGCTTCACACAGAGCCTGAACACCGGCCGGATTATGAGCTCCGTCAAGCATGTAGTGCAATGCATTTTCAGCCGCACAATCCACCGGTCTGCCATCATCTCTCGACAAGCAGAAAGACTCCAGACGCCCGGGCCAGGATACTTCCAGCAGACCTGTACGAATTGTATCATCATCAACAGTAAATCCGAACTGGTCAAGCATTTCCAGGGCGGCCAGTGCAACGCCCATATTAACCATCTGATACCTGCCTTTCAGATTGGTTGAAAGCCCTTTTATCTTTTCGCGAAGCAGGCAACAGCCGGCTTTGCGCTTCATTGCCCAGTAATCCCAGGTGCCATCCTCTGTCGGCTCTACAAAAAAATCCCTGCCATGCAGAAAAAGAGGCGCTTTTCTCTCATTACAGAATTTTTCGATAACTGAAAGAACAATCCTTTCATCCTCTGTTTTGCCAATACCTGCACCTGAGACCACTGGCACTTTCTCCTTGATTATCCCTGCTTTTTCTCCTGCGATTTCTACAAGGGTATTGCCAAGATACATCTCGTGGTCCATGGACACATTGGTGATAACACTGACGAGCGGCGTCACAACATTTGTGGCATCAAGTCTTCCCCCAAGCCCCACTTCAAAAATTACCAGGTCCACATTCATCCTGGCAAACCAGAGCATAGCCAGGGCGGTGGTAAATTCGAAATAGGTGATCTGTCGGCCGGCCAGTATGTCATGAATACGGGTGCTCTCCTCGGCGAACTCCTCTTCAGCAATATATTCATAATTTATCCGGAAACGCTCGCGCACCGATGAAAGATGGGGCGAGGTATAGAGTCCCACCCTGTATCCTGCTTTTGCCAGAAGAGTAAGCAGTGTTACCGCCACCGAACCTTTACCGTTGGTTCCTGCAATGTGGACAAATTTTAATTCTTGTTCCGGGCTGCCGAGTTCCTTCAGAAACATCCGCATACTCTCAAGCCCGAGCTTGATCTTGAAAAACTGGAGGCTATCCAGAAAGGTCCAGGCTTCGTGGTAGTTCATATATGGTTAATAATAAGTAGCTAGAAGTTAGAAGTTAGGAGTGGTGGTTTAAGACTGCATACAAGGGTTAAGAGCTGAATCTAACTGGTTCTAAATCATACCAGCAAGTCCTGTCTACACCTCTATTCTACATTTTAAATTTTAAATTTTCACTTGGCAAGCTCCAGCTTGGCATAATCCAGGTGCAGGCTCTTTCTGCCGTGCCTGTCAAAAACCACTTCCAGGGTGCGTTCGCCTGTCACCTTATCTACCGTACCCCGCCCGAAAAAAGGATGCAGGACTGCCTGGCCCTGCGCAATTGTTGATGTGTCCCGAAGTTTACTTTTATTCTGTGAAATGACAGCAGACATGCTTCTCCTCCCTCTACGCTCCCTGGTAAATGAATGGTTGCTTGAATAGTCGTTAAAACCATTTATCTTACCCTGGGACTTCCCTGAGGACAAATAAAGGCCAGCGGTGATTTCAGCCAGAAATGGTGAAACCCGGGCCCTTGAGAACTGACGATCCACAGACATAACCTCCCGGGGATAGGTCATATACAGTCGGCTTCTGGCCCGCGTTGCAGCAACATAGAGCAGGCGTCTTTCCTCTTCCCATTGCTCGCCCGGCAAGGCTTGGGACACAGGGAATTTCCCTTCAGCCAGGCTGATAATGAACACCGTATCCCATTCCAGGCCTTTGGCAGAATGAATAGTGGAAAGGACCAGCCTGTCTGAATTATCCTTTATAACAACTGATTCCGGCGGCTCCAGGGCAGTATCATCAACAAAGGCTGCGAGGGAATCATAGGCGGCAATAATTGATTTCAACTGTTCAATATCCCGGCTTCTTTTCGGGTAGTCATCATAATAAATCCGCTCAAAGATAGGCTGGTAATATTCGCTGATAATCTCGAACAACTCGACAGGTGACAGGGCCGGATCCCTGAGTGACTTGAATACAGCAACAAGTTCAGTCAGACCTTTACGCCATCCAGGAGCTGCAGGATATTCAGCCAGGGCCGCAAACGGTTCTTCCGCATCTTTAAGTGCTTCCAGCACCTTTTCAGCTGTCTTTGGCCCAACCTTATCCAGCAGCAGCAGGATCCTGTTCCATGACAGGTTATCCTGGTTATTGACCAGAATCCTGAGGTAGGAAAGCAGGTCCTTGATATGGGCTGATTCTGTAAGTTTCAAGCCCCCCCGCTTCTCAAACGGGATTCCCTTTTGTGCTAATTCTATTTCCAGCTTGTAGGAATGAAACCCGGACCGGAAAAGAACCGCCATCTCCTGCAAAGCATGGTCATCTTTCTGCAGTTGACGTATTTTCTCCACGATAAATGCTGCCTCTTCGCCGGCATCGGCAGCATTGTAAAGTTCAGGCCTACTGCCGCCTTCCACCCTGGTAAAGAGAGCTTTGGTATATTTTTCATCAGCCTGTTCTATGATGGCATTGGTCATGGAGAGTATGGGCTGGGTGGAGCGGTAATTCTCTTCCAGTTTGATGATCCTGGCATTGGAGAATATGCGTGGAAAATCCATGATGTTGCGGAAATCAGCACCACGGAAACTGTAAATAGACTGAGAGTCATCCCCCACTGCCATTACATTATTATGGATGACTGCCATTAACCTCACTATTTCTGCCTGGATGGCATTGGTATCCTGGTATTCATCAACCATGATATACCGAAAACGGGCGGAAATCTCCCGCTGCACATGCTGATTTTCCTGCAGCACCTTCTTCAGGTTGACCAGTAGGTCATCGTAATCCATCAGGCCGTGATCGAATTTGAACTTCTCATAATGGTCACGCAGCAGGATTATATCGCCCAAAAACTCCTCAAGATGTTCAAACTCATCAAAGAGCAGGCTTTCCAGG
>JAFDCT010000124.1 GCA_019312695.1 Deltaproteobacteria bacterium
AAGTTCATTGAACTGGGCGGAAGGAAGTATAGTCCTTTTAGGGCAAATAAAAAAAAGGAGACTGAAAAAGATATTTCCCGCTCCAGCAGCGAACAGCATAAAAAAATTGTATGAGAACCCCAGAAGCGTCATGCCAAAAAATACATATGAGGAGGATAAAGCATGGACAAGATACTGATAGCTTTTGCCGAAGCTCTTGCAATCGGTTTGCCAGCCATTGCAACAGCCTGGGCCCAGTCTAAAATTGGATCAGCCGGCGCCGGCAGTCTGGCTGAAAAACCTGAACTTTCAGGCACCATCATCATTCTTGTTGCTATTCCTGAAACAATGGTGATCCTCGGTTTTGTTGTCGCTGTGATTATTCTGCTCGGAGGATAAGGGTTGGGACTGGAAGAATTAATTAGCACCCTGAGAAAAAATGAGCAAAAGCAGATAGAAGAAATCTGGCAAGCGGTAAAAAACGAAGCTGAGTCCTTACGGCAGCATATTGCTGATGCAATTGCCGATATTACGCGAAACCATGCTGAACAGCTCAATTCCGCCTGTCAGAAATCTATGCGCTCAATTTTTGCAGATGCCAGTATTCAGACAAGGGAGAAAAAACTTTCAACATATAAATCACTTGAGCAGGCGTTGAAAGATGCAGCTTTAAAAGAACTGTCCGGCTTAAGAACTCACAACTATGAGGCTGTATTCGCTAAGCTTGTGGCAGAATTGCCGGCAAGGCAGTGGGAAAAAATCCTGGTCAACCCAGCCGACCTGAAACTGGCGGCGCATTTTTTTTCTGCGGATATAGTTGAAACGGATCAATCTATATCAGGCGGCCTGGTAGCATCAACAGCAGAAAATAAAATCATTGTAGATAATACATTTGAAAAAAGACTGGAAAAAAAATGGTTTCATTTGCTTCCTGCAATACTTGTAAAAATTGAAAAACGATATGGTGAATCAACGATTGCTCAAAACATTGGCCGAATGTGAATACCCGGCAGAATTTTTAGTAGCACGGTTACTGGGTAAAAAGGGGCCCCTTCCCCGGAACTGGGAGCTCCTTATTGCCAGCAGCGACACTGTCCAGTATCTGCTAAATACTCCATTTTATCCCTACCTGAAGAAATATGGGCCTTCAGGTATGTGGCGCTTCCTGAGCAACGAATATCTTTGGGTATACAGCAGGATGAATCCAGACCTACGTAAAACTTTCAGCCCGTATTTTGTCTTCCATGAACAAAATATCCTTGTTGTTTGCTTGCGCTATTTGGAAAGCAAGGAAGAAATTGAATCTGTACACCAGGAGTTGCAGCACAGCATGCTTCATAATGATATACAGAAAATCCTGACAGGCGGTTTCGATTTTATCACTATTCTGCAGGCACTTGAGTCACATCTCGCTAAAACTCATGATTCTTTCGGCGGACTAAAAAAACAGTATGAAGATAAGGGGATTGCCGGCTTGGAATTCTTCATCAGAAACTGCTTTTTTACCCAGATTTTATCCGAAAGGCCTCGAGACCTGCTGAAATCTTTTTTTCAGTACCTGATTGATTTTCATAATTGCATGACCCTGGCCAAAACCCTACGGTGGCAAATAGAGGCTGAACCAACTTTAATCCCGGGTGGGAGAATACCCGATGACAGCTTCAGAAGGGCATATTTTCGTAAAGACATGGTGCCGGTGTTAACATTTCTGCATCTTGATCGTATTGCTGAAACCTCTGCTGACATGCAAAAACTTGAAACAGCTTTCCTGTTTTTCATAACCAAAAAACTGAAAAAATGGTCCTACCAAAGGACACCTGTCGGAGATATTCTGTTTTATCTTTGGGAACAATATCGCTATACCAGGAATATAAGTATGGTTTTAACCACCCCTCTTCTGGATGATGGGATTGTCAGGGAAAAAATCGTCGCATGAACAAACGCATAATATTCTTTACGACACAGGATGCCAATTACGGTTTCAGCCTTGCAGGTTTTGAACAACATGTCTGCACAACTGAAGAACTGGAACCCCTGTTGGATCGGTTTGTCCAAAAAACTGACTATGGTCTTTTTGTCATTGATGAACGCCTTGTTACCGAAAGTCTGGATAACCGGATGCGGGAACTGGAAAGAGGGCTGGACCTGATATTTGTTATCATGCCGCCACCTTTGAAAATTGAAGCCAAAAGAGAAGACTATGCCCTTCGGCTCTTGCGCAAGGCTATAGGTTATCATATTCAATTAAATGTATGAAAAAAGCAGAAATCGGGAAAATTATATCCATTTCCGGAGCAACAGTCCGCACTGATCTAACAGATTTAACGCTTTTTGAAAGAGTATCTGTGGGCGAGCACAACCTGACCGGCGAAGTTGTCAGGTTGGAAAAGGAAGGGAGTGTTCTGCAGGTCTATGAGGACCCAAGTGGTCTTGGTCTTGATGAACCGGTGCATGGCCACGGAGTCTCTCTTGCCACAACCCTGGGGCCCGGTTTGCTGTCTGCCATGTTCGACGGTCTACAGAGACCGCTTGATGTGCTTGCAGACAGAACCGGGGCCTTCATTCATCCCATCCACCTGGATACCTCGCTCAATCTGAAAAAACAATGGTCTTTTGTTCCATTTGTCAACAATGGTGACAAGGTCGCAGGTGGTGTAAAAGTTGGTTACATTGACGAGGGACCATTTCAGCATCCGATTATCATACCTCCCGGCAAAAAGGGCAGTGTGGAAAATATTGCCCGGGGTACAATAACCCTGGAAGAACCCATATGTTGCTTAGACGATGGCAGCATGATTTTCGGCTATCATAGCTGGCCCATGCGTGTGCCTCGGCCCTACAGGAAAAAGATCAGCCCCGGGGAGCCGGTTATTACGGGGCAGAGGATTATTGACTTTCTTTTTCCCCTGGCACGCGGAGGCACATCTATCATTCCCGGCGGTTTCGGCACAGGCAAGACTATTCTGCAACAGACCATTGCAAAACACGCGGATGTTGATATCGTCATTTATGCCGGCTGCGGAGAGCGCGGCAATGAAATGTCGGAACTGATCGAGGAATTTCTTGAACTTGTTGATCCCCGGACTGACTGTCCCCTTATGGACAGAACCGTTCTAGTGGTCAATACTTCCAACATGCCCGTCGCTGCCCGGGAAGCATCAATCTATACAGCCGTCACCCTGGGGGAATATTATCGCGACCTTGGCTTTCATGTCCTGC